>NZ_DALZXY010000039.1:0-30110 GCF_031988865.1 Arthrobacter sp. | reverse complement strand
CCATGGGTGCACTCCACCACGGACATGCCGCCCTGGCGCAGGCGGCCCGGGCTGAGAATGACGTCGTTGTTGCGAGCATTTTCGTCAATCCGCTCCAGTTCGACGACGCCGCCGATCTGGCGCGCTACCCCCGCACCCTCGAGGCAGACCTGGACGTCCTCGGCGCGGCAGGCGTGGACCTGGTTTTCGCGCCCACCGAGGAAACCATGTACCCCGGCGGACCGCCGCTGGTCCGCGTCAGTTCCGGGAGCCTGGGGACCAGGTTCGAGGGCGCTTCCCGCCCCGGCCATTTCGACGGCGTCCTGACGGTCGTGGCGAAACTGCTGCACTGCGCGCAGCCGGCCGTTCCTGCGGAGTACCGAGCCTACTTCGGACAGAAGGACGCCCAGCAGGTGGCACTGATCCGGCGGATGGTGGCCGACCTCAACTTCCCGGTGCAGATCTGCCCGGTACCCATTGTCCGGGCGGCGGATGGCCTGGCGGAGTCCAGCCGCAACGTGTTCCTGGATCCGGAACAGCGCCGGAATGCGCTGGTGCTCTCCCGGGCCCTGGGCCAGCTGCGGGAGAACGCCGCCGCCGGGCTTCCGCTGGACCTGCCCGCCGCCGTCGGACTCATCAACTCACAGGCAGGAGTGGAACTGGACTACTTCGAGATCGTGGATCCGCTCACTCTGGAGCCGGTTCCGGCCGGACCCTCAGACACCCTAACGGGACCGGCGCTGGCGCTTGTGGCGGCCCGGCTGGGCAGTATCCGGCTGATCGACAACATGGAATTGCGCGGCTGAGCTGCAGTTCAGCCACGGTCCCGTCCGGGACCGGCTGCCCGGCTGGGTAGACTTAAGAACCGTGACCACCTCTAATTCCGTACCTGTTGCAGCCGATACCTCCGAGCAGATGCGCATCCGCGCGGAAAAGCGCGCCAAGCTGCTTGAACGCGGCGAGGACGCCTATCCCGTCGGCGTTGAGCGCACGCACTCGCTTCGCGAGGTCCGGGAAAAGTACGGCCACCTGCAGGCAGACGAGACCAGCGGCGAGACCGTTGGGGTCACCGGCCGGGTCGTTTTCATCCGCAACACCGGCAAGCTGTGCTTCGCCACGCTGCAGGAGGGCAACGGTACCCGCCTGCAGGCCATGCTCTCCCTGGCCGCCATCGGTGAGGAATCCCTGGCCGACTGGAAGGCCCTGGTAGACCTCGGTGACCACGTCTTCATCCGCGGTGAAGTGATTTCCTCCCGCCGCGGGGAACTCTCCGTGATGGCTGACTCCTGGTCCATGGCTTCCAAGGCCCTGCGCCCGCTGCCCGTCCTGCATGCCGGCCTGAACGAGGAAACCAGGGTCCGCCAGCGCTACGTCGACCTCATGGTCCGCGACGAGGCCCGGGATATGGTCTACAAGCGGGCATCGATTATCCGCGCGGTCCGCGACACCCTGCACGATCACGGGTACGTCGAAGTCGAAACCCCGATGCTGCAGCTGATCCACGGCGGAGCTTCCGCGCGGCCGTTTGAAACCCACCTGAATGCCTTCGATCAGCCGATGACCCTGCGCATCGCCACCGAGCTTTACCTCAAGCGTGCCGTCGTCGGCGGCATCGAGCGCGTCTACGAACTCGGCCGCATCTTCCGCAACGAAGGCGTGGACTCCACGCACAGCCCCGAGTTCACCACCCTGGAATGCTACGAGGCTTACGCCGACCAGTACGTGATGGCCGACCGGATCAAGGAAATCATCCTCAACGCCGCCGACGCCGCCGGCAGCCGCCAGATCGAGACCGAGGCCGGAACCATCGACCTCGACGGCGAATGGCGTTGGCTGTCCGTCTACCCGGGTCTCTCCGAGGCCGTTGGGCAGGAAATCACTCCGGACACGGACGCGGAAACCCTGCGCCGGATTGCCGGGGAGCGCAACGTCAAGGTGGACCCGAAGTGGGATGCCGAGAAGCTCGTCGTCGAACTGTTCGGGGAGATCGTCGAACCGACCCTGCTGCAGCCAACCTTTGTTTACGACTACCCGCCGTCGGCCCAGCCCCTGGCCCGGCCGAACCGAAACGATCCCCGCCTGATCGAGGCCTGGGACCTGATTATCGGCGGTATGGAGCGGGGCACGGCGTTCTCCGAGCTGATCGACCCGGTGATCCAGCGCGAACGCCTGACCGAACAGTCCCGCCGCGCTGCCGCGGGGGACGACGAAGCCATGGCCCTGGACGAAGACTTCCTGCGGGCCCTGGAGTACGGTGCCCCGCCCATGGGTGGTATCGGGCTGGGCATCGACCGCCTCGTGATGCTTTTCACGAACGTCGGAATCCGGGAAACAATTCTGTTTCCCCTCCTAAAGCCGGAAATGGGTTAGATCATGGAATACGTGGAAGTACTGCTGCCTTCCATTTGTGTCGCAGCTCTCTTTTATTTCGCTATGAAGGCACTGCTGAACGCCGACCGTTCCGAGCGGAAAGCGCAAGCCGAAGCTGAACGCGAGGCCGACCAGCAGATTCAGGAAGACCTGGATGCGAAGAACAAGGCAGCCGGGCCCGCCGATAAAGAATAGCTATTAAAAATGCCTCCTTGCTTTGACGTGGCATTACCAATTGCGCCATACTCGAAGTAGTCTCGAATTCTGAAACATTCCGCTGCTTTGACTGCATAGGAGCCTGACATGGCGCAAAAGGTAAAAATCATTCTGGTTGACGATCTCGACGGTGGAAGCGCGGACGAAACGATTCGTTTCGGACTGGATGGGTCACAGTACGAGATTGACCTCTCAACTGACAATGCGAAGAATCTTCGCGCGGCTTTGAAGCCTTATCTGGATGCCGGCCGCAAAACCAGTGGTCGCACCGGACGCCCCCGCGGCACCGGCGCAGCACGCAGCAATGAGGCAGCGCAGATCCGCGAATGGGCCCGCAGCAACGGCTACACAGTCTCCGAACGCGGTCGTGTCAACAGCGAGATTATCGAGGCTTACCGCGCCGCTCAGGGCTAACACCCTGCGTGAGGTCACGCCCATGGCGAACACGCCCCTTAAGCGGGGTTGGGAGCCGTAGCATCGAATTACGCGTTAGCTAGGAGTGTGCCTCATGTTTGAAAGATTTACCGACCGTGCCCGTCGCGTTGTCGTGCTTGCCCAAGAAGAGGCACGCATGCTCAACCACAACTACATCGGCACCGAGCACATCCTGCTCGGGCTCATTCATGAGGGCGAGGGTGTTGCTGCCAAGGCCCTTGAATCCCTGAGCATCTCCCTGGGTGCTGTCCGCGAGCAGGTGCAGGAGATCATCGGCCAGGGCCAGCAGGCCCCGTCCGGCCACATCCCCTTCACCCCGCGGGCCAAGAAGGTCCTTGAGCTCTCGCTGCGGGAAGCCCTGCAGCTGGGCCATAACTACATTGGCACCGAGCACATCCTGCTGGGCCTCATCCGCGAGGGTGAAGGCGTGGCAGCACAGGTCCTCGTCAAGCTGGGCGCAGATCTCGGCCGGGTCCGCCAGCAGGTCATCCAGCTGCTCTCCGGCTACCAGGGCAAGGAGCCCGTCTCCGCCGGCCAGCAGCAGGAAGGGCAGCCGGCGGGGTCCGTGGTCCTGGACCAGTTTGGCCGCAACCTCACCCAGGCAGCGCGTGAAGGCAAGCTGGATCCGGTCATCGGGCGCGAGCATGAGATGGAACGGGTAATGCAGGTGCTGTCCCGGCGCACCAAGAACAACCCGGTCCTGATCGGTGAGCCCGGCGTCGGCAAGACTGCCGTCGTCGAAGGCCTGGCCCAGTCGATTGTCCGTGGCGACGTTCCCGAGACCATCAAGGACAAGCAGCTCTACACCCTTGACCTCGGCTCGCTCGTGGCCGGTTCCCGTTACCGCGGTGACTTCGAGGAACGCCTGAAGAAGGTCCTCAAGGAAATCCGCACGCGCGGCGACATCATCCTGTTCATCGACGAGATCCACACCCTCGTGGGTGCCGGTGCCGCCGAAGGCGCCATCGATGCCGCTTCGATCCTGAAGCCGATGCTGGCCCGCGGGGAACTGCAGACCATTGGCGCCACCACGCTCGATGAGTACCGCAAGCACATTGAGAAGGATGCTGCGCTGGAACGCCGCTTCCAGCCGATCCAGGTCAACGAACCTTCCGTCGCCCACGCGATCGAGATCCTCAAGGGCCTGCGGGACCGCTACGAAGCGCACCACCGCGTGTCCATCACGGACGCGGCCCTGACTTCGGCGGCAACCCTCGCCGAGCGCTACATCAGCGACCGTTTCCTGCCGGATAAGGCCATCGACCTGATCGATGAAGCCGGTGCCCGGCTGCGCATCCGCCGTATGACCGCTCCTCCGGAGCTGAAGGAAATCGACGAGCGCATCTCCGCCCTGAAGATGGAGAAGGAATCAGCGATCGACGCGCAGGACTTCGAAGGTGCTGCCTCGCTGCGGGACAAGGAGCAGAAGCTCCAGGACCAGCGTGCCGAGAAGGAGCGCCAGTGGAAGTCCGGCGGCCTGGACGACATCGCCGAGGTGGATGAGGAACTGATCGCCGAAGTTCTGGCGAATTCCACCGGCATTCCCGTGGTGAAGCTGAACGAAGAAGAATCCACGCGGCTGCTCAAGATGGAAGATGAGCTGCACAAGCGGGTCATCGGCCAGGACCAGGCCATCAAGTCGATCTCGCAGGCCATGCGCCGTACGCGTGCCGGCCTGAAGGATCCGAAGCGCCCGGGCGGTTCGTTCATCTTTGCCGGCCCCACCGGCGTCGGTAAGACCGAACTCGCGAAGGCACTGGCTGAATTCCTGTTCGGCGACGAAGATGCCCTGATCACCCTGGACATGTCCGAGTACTCGGAGAAGCACACGGTCTCCCGCCTCTTCGGCGCCCCTCCCGGATACGTTGGCTACGAAGAAGGCGGTCAGCTGACCGAAAAGGTCCGCCGCCGTCCGTTCTCCGTGGTGCTGTTCGATGAGGTTGAGAAGGCCCACGCAGACCTGTTCAACTCGCTGCTGCAGATCCTGGAAGACGGCCGCCTGACCGACTCCCAGGGCCGGGTGGTGGACTTCAAGAACACCATCATCATCATGACGACCAACCTTGGCACCAAGGACATCTCCAAGGGCGTTATGACCGGTTTCCAGTCCGGAACCGATACCAAGACCGGCTACGAGCGGATGCGTGCACGGGTCACGGAGGAACTGCGCCAGCACTTCCGCCCCGAGTTCCTGAACCGTGTGGATGACACCGTGGTGTTCCCGCAGCTGACCCAGGACGAGATCGTCCAGATCGTGGATCTGTTCGCGGAACGCCTGGGCAAGCGTCTTGCCGAGAAGGGTATGAGCATCGAGCTCAGCCCCGCCGCCAAGATCCTGCTGGCCACCCGCGGCTACGATCCCGCCATGGGTGCCCGCCCGCTGCGCCGCACGATGCAGCGCGAGATCGAGGACCAGCTCTCTGAGAAGATCCTCTTCGGGGACCTCAAGCCGGGCGAAACGGTTTCGGTCGACGTGGAAGGCGAAGGTGACGATGCAAAGTTCACCTTCGTGGGCCACGGCGCCCCGCGGGCCATCGAAGAAGCTCCTTCAGCCATTGAGGCCGGGGCAGTCGGCGACGGCAAGTAGGACTAGCCAAACAGTAAGCAAGCAGTAAAGCAGCGCAGAAGGAGCCCCCGGAAAACCCGGGGGCTCCTTCTGCGTTAACGACTATGTGCCGGAGTTTCGAAGTTCAGGATTCCCGGTTCGCTTCTGGCCCGGGGGTAAGTCCTAGACTGAACCAATGACTCAAACCGCAGAGACAGCCCAGGTCACCGTCCGCAGCGCCCGAACTGCCGACGTCCAGCGTATTCGTGAACTGGTTGCTCCTCTTGCCGAAGAGCGGGTGCTGATCGCCAAGGAGGCCGTGGCCTACTACGAGGGCCTGCAGGAGTTCCGCATCGCCCAGGACGCAGGGGGCGAGGTGGTGGGCTGCGGTGCGCTGCACGTGATGTGGGAGGACCTGGCCGAAGTGCGCACCCTGGCTACGCACCGCGACTGGAGGGGACGCGGCGTCGGGCACCTCCTGCTGGAACAGCTGCTGGCCGATGCCGTTGAAATCGGCGTCTCCCGCGTTTTCTGCCTCACCTTTGAGGTTGATTTCTTTAAGCGCCACGGTTTCGAAGTGATGGAAAACCAAGCCGCAGTGGATCCGCAGGTCTATTCCGAACTCCTGCGATCACAGGATGAAGGCGTCGCTGAATTCCTGGACCTTGCCCGGGTGAAGCCGAATACACTCGGCAATACCCGCATGATCCGCACTGTTCGCGGATAGTGAACCGCCGGTATTTACTGGCATTTGGATACTCAATCAGATACACTAAGGGTACTTAGCATCCAGAATTGCCGGCGAGCTAACTCAATGGACTTCCATCAGGGAAGGCAGCCGGCCGATCAGAAAGCGGGTACCAATATGGGCGCAGATGACAAGATGCAGAACAAGGGCGAAGAAGTCGGCGGCAAGGTGAAGGAAGGCCTCGGGAAGGTCACCGGAAACGAGCGCATGGAAGCCGAGGGCCAGGGAGACCAGGCTAAGGCCAACGTGAAGCAGGCCGGCGAGCACGTCAAGGACGCTTTCAAGGGTAAGTAATCCCGGCACGGACCAGATTCCGTGCAGACTCCCGGTCGCTGTTGTCGCTGTTGGCCGGGAAACCCGGGAAACCCGGGAATCACTGAAGGAAGGGCTAATGCCCTTCCTTCAGTGCGTCAGGGTGTATTCCAAGCCTGTGCAGCGTCCGCGCCGAGGGGTAGGGTTGCCTCAAACAGCGGCGGGCAGGCCCAGATCCCCGCCCGTTTTATCCCGTCCTTGTGGGCAACTTGTGGGTAAAAGGAGCGCCAGGCCATGAAGAAACTCATCAACGATCCCCGCGCAGTGGTAGCCGAATCCCTGGAAGGGTTCGGGCAAGCCCACCACGACCTCGTCACGGTGCACACCGATCCGGCCTACGTGCTGCGCCAGGATGCGCCGGTCCGGAACAAAGTCGCGCTGGTCTCGGGCGGCGGCAGCGGCCACGAGCCGCTCCACGCCGGTTATGTGGGCCGGGGAATGCTCGACGCCGCCGTCCCCGGGGCGGTCTTCACCTCACCGACACCCGACCAGATCCTTCCCGCCATCACTGGAACAGACGGCGGCGCCGGGGTCCTGCTGATCGTCAAGAACTACACCGGAGACATCCTCAACTTCGAGACCGCTGCGGAACTGGCGCAGGTCGAAGACATCCAGGTCCGCACCGTGGTGGTGAACGACGACGTCGCGGTGGAGGATTCGCTGTACACGGCCGGCCGGCGCGGGGTTGGCGGCACCGTACTGCTGGAGCGGATCGCCGGAGCCGCTGCTGAACGCGGAGATGACCTAGACGCTGTCACCGCCATCGCCGAACGGGTGAACGCCAATGTCCGCTCCATGGGCGTCGCCCTGAGCGCCTGCACCGTCCCGCACGCCGGAGAACCAAGCTTTGAACTCAGTGAGGACGAGATTGAGCTCGGTGTGGGTATCCACGGGGAGCCCGGCAGGCGCCGGATGCCCATGACGGCGGCGGACGTGATCACGGACCAGCTGCTCGAACCGGTGCTCGCCGACCTGGGTGCGGCCTCCGGAGACCGGGTGCTTTTGTTCGTGAACGGTATGGGCGGCACTCCGCTCAGCGAGCTGTATATCGTGTACCGTCACGCAGCCAAGATCCTGGCCGAGCGCGGAATCCGGGTGGAGCGCTCCCTGGTCGGCAACTACATCACCGCCCTGGAAATGCAGGGCGCGTCAGTGACCGTGCTGAAACTCGATGACGACATGATCGATTTGTGGGACTCGCCGGTTCATACCGCAGCCCTGCGGTGGGGAGTGTAGGGATGGACCTGGATGCCCAGTGGGCCGCTGCCTGGATGCACCGCGCGGCAGTGGCAATGGCCGAAAACCGGCAGCGTCTGATCGACCTCGACCGTGCAATCGGAGACGCCGACCACGGCGAGAACATGGACCGCGGCTTCACGGCGATCGTGGAGAAGCTCGATGCCGACGGCGTTCCGGCCACGCCGTCGGACGTCTTTAAGCTCGCGGCCATGACCCTGATGTCCAAGGTAGGCGGCGCAGCGGGCCCCCTCTATGGCACAGCGTTCCTGCGCGGTTCCACCGCCGTCGCCGGCAAAAATGTCCTGGGTGCGGACGACGTCGTCGCCTTCCTGACTGCCGCACGGGACGGCATTGTCAGCCGCGGCAAAGCGGAGCCGGGGGATAAGACCATGGTCGATGCCTTCACGCCCGCCGTGGAAGCCGCGCAGACCGCGGATGCGGCTGAAGCCACCGGGGCCCAGACCCTGGCCGCCGCGGCCAACGCAGCAGCCGCCGGACTGGCTGGAACCGAACCGCTGATCGCGCGCAAGGGCCGGGCGAGTTATCTCGGGGAACGCAGCGCCGGCCACCTCGATCCCGGAGCGGCCTCCACGACCCTGATCCTGCAGGCCGCTGCCCAGGCCGCAGGGGAGACCGCATGAAGGTCGGGCTCGTGATCGTTTCGCACAGTGACAAACTGGCGGAAGGACTGTGCGAACTTGCCGGGCAGATGGCGCCGGACGTGGCGATCATCGCTGCGGGCGGCACTGACGACGGCGGGATCGGCACCAGCCTGGAGAAAATCCAGTCGGCGATCGCCCAGGCGGAGGGCGGAGCCGGCGTGGTGGTCTTGGCGGACCTGGGGTCGGCTGTGATGACCACTGACATGGCACTGGAGTTCCTTGAACCAGATCAGCGCGAGTTGGTCCGGCTCGCCGACGCACCCCTGGTGGAAGGTGCTGTTGCCGCGGCCGTGGCTGCCCAGACCGGACAGGACCTCGAAGCCGTGGTCCGGGACGCGGAGGCGGCGGCGGCTTCGATGGCCGGTGCCGGGCAGGTCAGCGGCGCAGTCCCGGCGGACGCGGGCCCGGAGCTCGACGACATTGACCAGGACGACGACGGCGTGCACACGGCGTCGTGGGAACTGATCAACCCGTTGGGGCTGCACGCCCGGCCGGCCGCGGCAGTGGCGCAGGCCATGTCCGACCTCGACGCGGATATCACGATCAACGGCGTCGACGGAAAATCCGTGATGATGCTGATGACCCTTGGGCTGAAAGCTGGCGAAACCCTCACCGTTTCGGCTCACGGACCAGACGCGGAACGGGCAGTGGAGATGCTCGGACTGGAAGTCCGGAACGGTTTCGGGGAAATCTAGCCCGTAAACCAGGTACCCACGCCCCTGCGCAGCGGCCCGCTAGGCCGGAAGCCGCACCCCGGCGTCGGACAGCTCTGCCAAGCCGTCCCGCAGCAAACCGTCCAGGGCCCGCTCGAGCTGCTCCGGGGGCGCGGCCAGGGCGTGCAGCGCAGCCAGCGGACCAAGCGCCGCATCTGCTTCAGGAGCCACCAGGTCAACCGGGCCGGTGAGCAGCAGTTCGCGCAGCACGGGGCCCTCGGCCTCGCGGAGCACGGCCATCAAGGCCCCGCGAACCTGGCGGTCGGTGCCATGCCAGGACTGGCCTTTGGGCACATAATGCGGCTCCGGGCGGCCGGCGCGCACCCAGGCGCAATCCGCCTGCACCGGACAGTCATCGCAGCGGGGACTGCGGGCCGTGCAGACCAGCGCCCCGAGTTCCATGACTGCGGCGTTCCAGGCCACCGACCCGGCGTCGTCCACCGGCAAAAGCGAGACCGCCAGCCGCATCTCCGCTGCCGTGAGGGACTGTGACGGCAATGCATTGCCGGTCACGAGCCGGGCGTGGACGCGGCGGATATTCGTATCCACCACTGTTTCCCGCCGCCCGAACGCAAAAGCTGCCACCGCTGCCGCCGTGTAGTCGCCCACGCCGGGAAGAGTGAGCAGCCGCGCGTACGTATCGGGGACCTTGCCCCCGTGGTCGGCAACGATCGCCGTGGCCGCCGCGTGCAGGCGCAGGGCCCGTCGGGGGTATCCGAGGCGCCCCCAGGCCCGGACGGCTTCGCCGCTGGCCTCAGCTGCTAATGCCCCCGGCTCGGGCCACCGCTCCATCCACTCCTGCCAGACGGGCAGGACGCGGACCACGGGGGTCTGCTGCAGCATTACCTCGCTGACCAGAATGCCCCAGGCACCGCAGTCCGGTTCACGCCAAGGCAGCCGGCGGGCGTTATCTGCGAACCATGAGGTGATGCGGGTATGCAGCTGCAGTATTTGGTCCGGTTCCATGCTGCTCCCTCGGTATTGACCAGCAATACTCTACTGACCGGCGTGGTGTGCGCAGTAATCGAGGCCGGGATCCATAGCCTTAACCCATGGCGGTAAAAGGATCCCAGGGCCGGTCTGGGCCGGGGAGCAGTTCGGGCAAGGGCAAAACGCGCGCCGGAACCGGCCAGGGCGGCCGCCGCCCGTCCACCCAGCCAGGCAAGCCTGCCCAGCCGAGCAAGGCAGTCTACCGGCGGCGCCGGCTGGCCCTGCTGCTGGTCGCGGCCGTGGTCCTAGCCAGCCTGGCCTGGGGAGGATTCGCACTGGCAGGAGCCTTGACGGCGGATAAGGACGCCTCGGCCTCCGGTCCGTCCCAGCCGGCTCCCAGTGCTTCGCCGTCAGGTTCAGCCACCCCAAAGGCAGACAGTTCCAAGTCCGGGGAGCCCGCTCCCTCTGATGAGCCGGCCGAAACCGATGCCATGTGTCCGGCCGCCGCGGTGACCGTGGCCGCTTCCACCGATGTTCCAGCGTACGCGGCCGGGGCCAACCCGCTGCTGACGCTCTCGGTAACCAACACCGGGTCCGAACCGTGTGAAATCAATGTGGGCACCAACCAGATGGAATTCATCGTCACCAGCGGCTCGGACCGCATCTTCTCCTCCGCGGATTGCCAGGACGGCGGCGAAGACCTGGTGAAGGAGTTCGCTCCCGGTGCCACGGAAAAGGCCAATTTCACCTGGGATCGGATGCGGTCGGCGCCGGGCTGTGGTGCCGTCGCCAGCAACCCGAACCCGGGCTGGTACGTCTTCACCGCCCGCCTCGGCGAGACCACAAGTGAGAAGGCCGTGTTCCAGCTGGACTGACCCAGCAGGCCTGCCCGGAGCGATACCGGAGTTACATAAAGCGGTCGAGCAGGCTTGTTTCGGCGATCCGGGAAAGACCCTCGCGGACGGTGCGGGCACGCTGCTCACCAATTCCGTCCACCTGCATCAGGTCTTCGATGTTGGCTGCCATCAGGTTCTGCAGACCGCCAAAATGATCCACGAGCCGGTTCGAGACAGCCGGCGGCACGCTCTTGATGTTGCTCAGCAGCCGGTAACCGCGCGGCTGCACCACTGCTTCAAGCGAATCCTGGCCGGGCTGGAAGCCAACCACTGCGGCGATCTTGCCCAGGTCCACCATGTCCGAGGGGCTGAGGTTCTGCAGTGTCGCGATCCGCTCCTCCACATCGCCCTGATCGCCACTGACGTCAGCGTAGTCCCGGATGATCATCTCGCTGCCCGGGCCGAGGCCGGTGGTCAGTTCCTCCAGCTGCAGGGAGAGCAGGCGGCCGTCGAGGCCGAGTTCCAAAACGTACTGGGAGATTTCCTCGGAGATGCGGCGCACCATTTCCTGGCGCTGGAGGGTTACCGCTACGTCACGCATGGTGACCATGGCTTCGATCTCCAGGGCGGAGAGCGAATTGGTCACCTGGTCCAGGCGTGCGCGGTAGCGCTCAAGGGTGGCCAGCGCCTGGTTGGCGCGGGCCGCCACGGGCTCGGAACCTTCCAGGACGTGTCGGAGTCCGCCGACGTAAAGCTGGATGATCTGCATGGACTGGCTGACGGAAATTACCGGGAACCCGGTCTGGATCGCAACACGCTCAGCGGTGCGGTGACGGGTCCCGGACTCATGTGTCTCAATGGTGTGGTCGGGCACCAGCTGGACGGCGGCCCGGAGGATGTTCGCGCCATCCTTGTCGCAGACGATCGCGCCGTCCATTTTGGCCAGTTCGCGCAGGCGGGTGGAAGAGAACTCGATACCGATATCGAAGCCGCCGGAGCAGATGGAGTCCACCGTGCGGTCGAATCCGAGGACAATCAGCGCACCGGTACGGCCTCGCAGGATCCTTTCGAGCCCATCGCGCAGCGCGGTTCCGGGGGCTACCCTGGACAGGGTGGCCTTCAGCGCATCCTCGGGGGTGCGAGCCATTGTCACTTTCCTTCCGGCCAGTCCGGCCCACGGACGTTCTGGGCGTGGGTGCGCAGATACTTCCCCATAATAGTGGGCAAACCGGTCACATTTGCCACATTCGTCACGGGAGTATGGCAAAAGAACCTGCTGAATCGGCCTGCCCGGACCTAGAAGAGCAATTCCAGCGCCTCGGAGAGCGTGGAGACCTCCCGGACCTTGAATCCCGCAGGAACCTGGCCCGGACCGTTGGGGGACGCCGGAACCACGGCATGGCTGAAACCGAGCCGTTCGGCTTCCTGCACCCGGCGGGCAATCCCGGGGATGGGGCGGACTTCTCCGGCCAGCCCCACCTCACCGAAGGCGATGAGCCGGGCGGGCAGCGGCTTGTTCATTTTCGCCGAGGCCACGGCCAGGGCGACGGCGAGGTCGGTGGCGGGTTCGGTGAGCTTGACGCCGCCGACGGTCGCCACGTAGCTGTCGTCTTTGGCTAGGTTCATCGATGCCCGCTGCTGCAGCACCGCCAGCAGCATCGCCACCCGCGCCGAATCCAGGCCGCTGGTGGCCCGGCGTGCCTGGGCGTTGCCGGTTTCCGCGAGCAGCGCCTGCACTTCGGCAAGCAAGGGACGCCGTCCCTCCAGCGTCACGGTGATGCAGGTTCCGGAGACGGGGTCCTTGGTCCGCGAGACAAAAAGACCGCTGGGGTCAGTCAGGCCCTCGATGCCGTCTTCGGTGAGATCGAAGCAGCCCACTTCGTCAGTGGGTCCGTAACGGTTTTTCACCGCACGGAGCAGCCGCAGCCGGGAGTGCCTGTCGCCGTCGAACTGGCAGACCACATCCACCAGATGCTCCAGCAGCCGCGGACCGGCGATGGAACCGTCCTTGGTGACGTGCCCGACCAGCAGTGTGGCCATGTTCCGGGTCTTGGCCGCGTTGATCAGGGAGGCGGCGACTTCGCGGACCTGACTGACTCCGCCGGCGCTGCCGTCCACCGCCGTGCTGCTCATCGTCTGGACCGAGTCCACGATCAGCAGCGACGGTTTGACCTGCTCAACCTGGCCCAGGGCCTGGCCCAAATCGGTTTCGGCACTGAGGTACAGGTTGCCGGAGAGCGCACCGATCCGCTCGGCGCGGAGTTTGACCTGCGCTGTGGATTCCTCACCGGTGACGTACAGGACGTCGCGGCCCTGCCCGGCCACCCGCGCGGCGACGTCCAGGAGCAGGGTGGACTTTCCGACGCCGGGTTCCCCGGCCAGCAGGATCACGGCACCGGGCACGAGTCCGCCGCCCAGGACCCTGTCCAGTTCGCCGACGCCGGTCTGCTGGTAGGCAGCTGTAGTGGCGTCGACGTCGGCAATCAGCTGGGCAGGGCGGGCGACGGTTGCGGCCGCAGTGGTCCGGGCCACGACTTCGCCGGCTTCCTCGACCGTGCCCCAGGCCTGGCACTCACCGCAGCGGCCCACCCATTTAGCGGCGGTCCAGCCGCATTCTGTGCAGCGGTAGTTGGCGGTTTTCGCCCGTGAAGTCTTCGTGGCCATGCCATCAGGCTATCCCGCGGCACTGACACGCCCCGGAAGGGCGGGGCGCGCACCGCGGCGCACCGCCCGGCAGCGCAGTTAGACCTTGGAGAGGTAGGTCACGGCTTCTTCGTGGGAGAGCCCGGTGGCTTCGAGCAGATCGACAACCAGGGGGCGGAACAGCATAACCAGTGCGTCGCCCTGCAGGTCGGTTACCGCCAGCGACGCCGGGTGCAGCCGCGAGCCCACAGCCGCCAGTTCGTTGCGGGCCTGGCGGAGGTGGCGCTCCCGGGTTGCAGGCGACTCGCCGCCGCCCAGCGCCCGGGCCAGCACGTCTACGGCGTCGGCTGTGTCATTGATGACCTCTGAGATCTTCTCCACCGCCTCATCCGAGAGGGCGGCGTGGTTGATCACGGAGGTGGTCCGGCGGGCGAACACCCGGCTGTTGCGGATGGCCAGGTCCAGGTAACTGACCGAGCCGCGCAGGTCTCCGAGTTCGGCCAGGTAGCGGCGGTAGGCGGGAGAAATCCGGGCAACCTCGCGGGCGTCCCGGATGCTGCGTGAAAGCATGTCCAGCTGCGGCTGGGTATTCCGGGCCCGGACCAGGGCATGCCAGGCCAGCGTGGAGTCACTGCGGGCCAGCGCCTCGGCGGTCTGGCGCAGCACGGCGGAGAGTTCGCTAAGCAGCTCACGCACATTCGACTTCGGCTCGCGCCGGGGATCGCGCGGCGCCAGCATGGTGACAATCAGGGCGAAGATCCCGCCCACCACGGCGTCGGCACTCCGGGTGAAGACCCCGCCGTCGGGTGCCGGAAGCAGCACCACCAGCAGGGACTGCAGGCCCAGCTGGGTGGTGAAGATGACGCCGCGGTCCAGGAAGCGGGCCAGCATCAAGGAAGTGAAAAGCACGATGGCGGCCTGCCACAGGCCGTTGCCAAGCACCTGCAGGAGGAGTTCACCGACGGTGATGCCCAGGGTGCAGCCAATCCCGACTTCCAGCACCCGGCGGGTCCGCGGTTCGCGGGAGAAGCCAAGCGAGATCAGAGCCGCGGTCGCGGCGAACAGCGGGGCATTATGGCCCAGGACGTACTCGGCGAAGGCATAGGCGCCCACCGCACAGATGGTCATTTGCAGTGCGGGGATCACCGAGGCGCCGCTGCGTTTCAGCCCGATCCGGAACCGGTCCCGCAGGAAACCGCGGGTGGCGGAAAGGCTGTCACGGGCTGGCATGCCAACAGTCTAGGACGGCGCGCGGCAAGTCCGTGCGCTGTGCCGACAGTGTGACCTCCTTTCAGGGTCTCCCGGAGCCCGTCCCGGAGCCAGCTGGAAGCCCCGGATCCCGCCCCTGCCGCAGAATTCCCGAACTGCTTGGCCCCAGTTAACTTTCCGTTCACCTTGGCGGGTCAGTCTCATCTCGGGACGAACGAAAAAATCCCAGCGATCAGACTCCCGGCGTTGACGCGCCGGATATACCCCCTTGAAAGGGAACACAATCGTGAAGGTATTCCGCTTTGGCCGCACCGCGGCCGTCCTTTCGGTGGCAGCACTGGCCTTGGCCGCGTGCGGCAGCGACAACGCCACCGGCGCCGCCGGCTCCGAAACATCTGCCTCCGCCTCGACCGTCTCGGGGACGCTCTCCGGCGCCGGTGCCAGTTCGCAGGCTTCGGCCATGGATGCCTGGATCGCCGGTTTCAACTCAGCCAACCAGGATGCATCGATCCAGTATTCCCCGGACGGTTCGGGTGCGGGACGCGAGGCGCTGCTGGCCGGCGGCGCCCAGTTCGCCGGTTCGGATGCTTACCTCTCGGACGAGGAAGTTGCTTCCTCCCAGGCGGTCTGCGGCCCCGACGGAGCCATCAATGTTCCTGTCTACATCTCCCCGATCGCCATCGCGTTCAATCTGGCTGGCGTGGATGAACTGAACCTCGACGCCGAAACGATCGCCGGCATCTTCCGCGGAGAGATCACCTCGTGGAACGACGCAGCGATTTCCAGCCAGAACGAGGGCGTCGAGCTGCCCGCCACCCCCATTACCGTGGTCCACCGCTCGGATGACTCCGGAACCACGAAGAACTTCACCGAGTACCTCGCTGCTGCAGCCCCGGGCGTATGGACCACCAAGGCCGACGGCGAATGGCCCGCGGAGCTCGATGGGCAGGAGAACGCGCAGGGCACCAGCGGCGTCGTCTCCGCAGCAAGCGCGACCAACGGCGCAATCACCTACGCGGACGCCTCCGCCGTGGGCGGCATGGGCAAGGTCTCGGTCAAGGTAGGCGAGGAGTACGTTGCCTACTCCTCCGACGCCGCGGCCAAGGCCGTCGAAGCCTCGACGCCGGTCACCGGCGCGGGCCGCCCCGAGCTGGACATGGCCATGGACCTGGCCCGGGACACCACCGAATCGGGCGCATATCCTGTGGTTTTGGTCTCCTACCACATCTACTGCACCGCCTACCCGGACCAGGCGACCGTTGACCTGGTCAAGGCTTTTGGTGAGTACGTAGTCAGCGAAGACGGCCAGGCGGCCGCCAGCGAGGCCGCAGGTAACGCCCCGCTGTCCGCTACCCTGCAGGAGCAGGCCATCAAGGCGATCGAATCCATCAAGGTCGCTTCCTAGTTCCATTCCGGCTGCTCCGGCCCCCGCACCACGCCCCACGGGGCGGTGCGGGGGCATTGGCCCGGCAGGGGTCAGCTTGAATCTCACCGGCTGACAGTGAAAACTGGCGAGTACGGTGTCTTGTCCACAATTCAGCAAAAAACGCAGCAGATTTGCCAACAAAAGTTCGAAGGGTTGTGCAGTGTCAAGCAAGTCAATACAGGGCGCCGGCGGTGCTGGCCGCGCGGGAGACAAGGTCTTCTCCGGTATCACGCTGCTCGCGGGCTGCCTGATCCTGACTGTCCTGTTCGCGGTCGCGGCGTTCCTGCTCTGGCAGGCGCTTCCCACCTTCACTGCATCCTCATCGGAGATCTCGGGCGGCTCGGGCTTCTTTGCCTATATCTTCCCCCTGGTCATCGGTACGGTCATTGCCGCCGCAATCGCGCTTTTGATCGCCACCCCGGTGGGGATAGGCGTAGCACTCTTCATCTCGCACTACGCTCCTCGCCGGATCGCCCAGGGGCTCGGCTATGTCGTGGACCTGCTGGCGGCAATTCCATCGGTGGTCTACGGTGCCTGGGGCATGACCGTCCTGGCTCCGGCACTCGTGGGGCCGTACAACTGGCTGGCGGAGAACGCCGGCTGGATCCCCATCTTCGGTGGTCCCGCGAGCCAGACCGGCAAAACCATGCTGACCGCCGGCGTTGTGCTGGCCGTGATGGTCCTGCCGATCATCACCTCCCTGACCCGGGAAATTTTCCTGCAGACCCCGAAACTGCATGAGGAAGCTGCGCTGGCCATGGGTGCCACGCGCTGGGAAATGATCCGGATGGCCGTGCTGCCGTTCGCGCGGCCCGGCATCATCAGCGCCGTGATGCTTGGTCTCGGACGCGCCCTGGGAGAAACCATGGCCGTGGCCCTGGTGCTCTCCTCCGGCGGCCTGATTGCCAGCCTGATCAAGCCGGGAAACCAGACCATCGCCGCCGAAATCGCACTGAACTTCCCCGAGGCCTACGGGCTGCGGCTCTCTGAGCTGATCGCCGCCGGCCTGATCCTGTTCGTGATCACCCTGATCGTGAACGTGATTGCCCGCTGGATCATCAGCCGCCACAAAGAATTCTCGGGAGCCAACTGATGATTGAGACCACCCTGACCCGTTCTTCCACCCTGACGAAGAACAAGCTTCCCGGCTACGCGATGTGGGCCGTCCTGGGCGCGTCAATCGTGCTCGGCGCCGCGCTCTCGGCTCTGCTGGGATTCCACATCGCGTCCTTTGCCATTTTCGCGGCGCTCCTGTTCGTGGCCGGCAGCACCATCGTCACGCGGATTGTCGAGGGAAGCCGGCGGGCCACGGACCGGTTCGCCACGAACCTGATCTACGGTTCATTCATCCTCGCCCTGATCCCGCTGATCTCGGTCATCTTCACCGTACTGGTCCGGGGTGTCCCGGGGCTGAGCTACGACTTCCTGTTCACCTCCATGGGCGGGATGACCGGAACCGTGGACAACAACACGGCCGAGACCGGCGGACCTGTCCTCGGCGGCGCCTATCACGCCATCGTGGGTACCTTGCTGATCACGCTGTGGGCCACCATCATCTCCGTGCCGATCGGCCTGCTGACCGCCGTCTACCTGGTGGAATACAGCAAGGGCGGACCCCTGGCCCGGGCAATCACCTTCTTCGTGGACGTGATGACCGGCATCCCCTCGATCGTCGCCGGACTGTTCGCCGCGGCATTCTTCGGGCTGCTCTTTGGGCCGGGCACCCGCACCGGCTTCGTCGCCGCCGTCGCGCTTTCAGTCCTGATGATCCCGGTGGTGGTGCGTTCCACCGAGGAAATGCTGAAGATCGTGCCCAACGAGCTGCGTGAAGCTGCCTACGCCCTGGGTGTCCGGAAGTGGCGGACCATCCTGAAGGTGGTCGTACCCACTGCCATCTCCGGCATTACCTCCGGCGTCACGCTGGCGATTGCCCGGGTAATCGGCGAAACGGCTCCGCTGCTGGTGACTGCCGGGTTTGTGAACACCATCAACCTGAACGTGTTCGCCGGCTGGATGGCCAGCCTGCCTACCTTCATCTACCGCCAGCTGATGAGCCCCACTTCACCCACCAACACGGACCCGAGCACCCAGCGAGCCTGGGCTGCGGCACTGCTGCTGATCGTTATGGTCATGCTGCTGAACCTCGGTGCCCGCCTCGTGGCCCGGATCTTCGCGCCCAAGACCGGCCGCTGACCCTCCAGACCCGGCCGCTGCGGCGGCACCGGAGAATCCGCACGGATGCTCCACCGGAACAGAACAGAAGGAAACACATGTCCAAGCGAATCGACGTCAAGGGCCTCAACGTCTACTACGGCGACTTCCTGGCGGTCGAAGACGTCACCATCAAGATGGAGCCGCGTTCGGTCACGGCGTTCATCGGTCCGTCCGGCTGCGGCAAGTCCACCTTCCTGCGCACCCTGAACCGTATGCATGAGGTCCTTCCCGGCGCACGCGTCGAGGGTGAAGTCCTGCTCGACGGCGAGAACCTGTACGGACCCGGCGTTGACCCGGTGACCGTCCGCAGCCACATCGGCATGGTCTTCCAGCGGCCCAACCCGTTCCCCACCATGTCCATCCGGGACAACGTGCTGGCGGGCGTGAAGCTGAACAACAAGCGGATCTCCAAGTCTGACGCCGATGACCTGGTGGAGAAGTCCCTGACCGGCGCGAACCTGTGGAAAGAAGTCCGGGACCGGCTGGATAAGCCCGGTTCGGGCCTTTCCGGCGGCCAGCAGCAGCGCCTGTGCATTGCCCGGGCCATTGCGGTTTCCCCCGAGGTGATCCTCATGGACGAGCCTTGCTCCGCCCTGGACCCGATCTCCACCCTGGCCATCGAGGACCTCATCGAGGAGCTGAAGAGCGACTACACAGTGGTGATCGTGACGCACAACATGCAGCAGGCTGCCCGCGTCTCGGACAAGACGGCGTTCTTCAACATCGCCGGCACCGGCAAGCCCGGCAAGCTGATCGAGTATGACGACACCACGGTCATCTTCAACAACCCGTCCGTGAAGGCCACCGAGGACTACGTCTCCGGCCGTTTCGGGTAACCCGCCCCCGCGAGATAGCAGAAAGTGCCCGTTTCAGTCCTGAAACGGGCACTTTTGCTATCCGCCGGGGGGGGGCTAGAGCAGGGGGCTGAGGGCCAGGAAGAAGATTGCGCCCAGCAGGGCCGCTGCGGGAGCCGTGACCACCCAGGTGAGCAGGATGTTGCGCAGGGGAATGAATCTGACGGCGGCGAAGCGGCGGTTGGCTCCGGCCCCGACGATGGCCGACGTCATGGTCTGGGTGCTGGAGAGCGGGATGTGCAGCCACAACCCGCCCAGGAACAGCATGCCCGTAGCCACCGCTTGGGCGCTCATGCCGCGCAGCGGATCGATCCGCACCAACCGGTAGCCAAGGGTATGGGTGATCCGCCAGCCGCCGAACAGGGACCCTGCGGCCAAGGCGGTGCCGGCAAAGACCTGCACGGCCCAGGGAATCTCCCCGCCGGTTGAATACCCGGCAGCCACCAGGCCCAGGACGATCACGGCCATGGTCCGCTGCCCGTCCTGCATTCCGTGGCCGAGCGAGAAGGCGGCCGAGAGCACGGACTGCGCAATGCGGTTCCCGGCGTCTCCTCGGCGCAGCGAGCTGTACCGCATCAGCCACATCACCGGGTACACCAGCAGGTAGGCCAGCACGAAGGCGATCGCGGGGGAGAGCAGCAGCGGCAGCGCAATCTGGTCCCAGAGCACCTGGAAGGATTCGGTGACGCTGGATCCGCTGACCAGTGCGGCCGCAGCTCCGGAGCCGACAAGGCCGCCCACCAGCGCATGCGTGGAGGAGGAAGGCATCCGCCGCCACCACGTCCACAGGCCCCAGGCGCACGCCGAGATCAGGCCGGCTATGAGGATTCCCAGGCCGCTGCTCCCAGGGGGAAGCTTAACGAAGAGGTCCGCCAGGACCAGTGCCAGGGCGGTGCTCATAAGCGCGCCCAGGAGGTTGAAGACGCTTGCCAGCACGACGGCGACTGCCGGGGTCAGGGCACGCGTCCGCACTGCTGCGGCGACGGAATTGGAGACGTCGTGGAAGCCGTTGATGAAGGCATAGCAGCCGGCAAAGGCAACCACGGCAACGAGCAGTGCGGTGGTCACCTACGATTCCCGGACGAGGATGTTGCCCACATAGGTTCCAACCCGGCGCAGTTCCTTCGACGCTGCTGCCAGCTGGTCAGCCAGGTCCCTGTGGCGGATGTAGGAGAGCGCCTTGTGATCGTTCATCAGCTCGGCCAGCCACATCCGGTGGGTCCGCTCCACCCGCTTGCTGAGGCGCAGCATTTCGATCCAGTAGTCTTCCAGCTCCTCGAGGGAGGCAAGGGTGCGCATGGCGGCGACCGTCAGTTCGGACTGCCGCCCCACCACCTCAAGCTGTTCGGCGGCCCGCCGGGACACGTTCGTCAGCTTGTAGAGGGAGATGATCTCTGCTGCACTGTCCAGCCGTTCCATCAGGGCCAGCAGGATGAGGGAGAGGTCGTAAAGGTCTTCGCGGGGCAGCGGGTTGATGAAACTGGTCCGCATCTGCGTCATCAGCGCGAAATGCAGCTCGGTGGTCTCCGCCTCAAGGGTGTGCAGCTCCTCGGCGAGCCGCGGAAACTCCGCAGGCTCTGCCCCAAGCGCTTCGGACAGGGTGGCAGTGCCACGGACGGCCTGTGCGGCCATGCGGGAAAGAAGGTCCAGGCCGGCGCTTTCCTGCGGAAACAGCCGGAGCTTCATCGGACAGGCCAGTTGTGCTGGGAGCTCATCACACCGGTAAGAATATCCGATGTGGAACAGAGTAACGGTGCCGGACCGGGAGCGCCTCTCGGCGGAAGGCCGCTCGAAGCGGCTCTAAGTTGAAGCCCGGGGGTTCCGCGGTCCGACACCAATTTCAGTTTTCTACTCCCCGTCCCCGATGTCAACCGGAGCATCCACAGGCTCGGAAGCTTCTCACGTGTGGCTAGTCCAGTTCTCCCCGGCGCCATGCGTCCGCCGAATGTTCCAGGTCCTCCGCGGTCCGCACCAGCTGGCGCGCATTCCGGGTCAGCGCTGTGGCGCGGGCGCCGTCAGCCGCTTCGGCCGAATCCGCATGATGGGTTTCCCCGAGCGCCACGACGCGGCAGAACGCCGCGAACCGCTCCAGTGCGACGTCGAAATCCCCTTCGAAGGCGCCGGACAGGATGGTATCCGCCATGGCCCGCACCTCGTCGGCGCCCAGGGGCTCGGCCACGCCCGCGACCACCTTCGAGACCTGCGCGGCTTCTTTACCGGCGGCATAAAACGCGGCCATGCGTTCCGGGTTCTGCTGGACAGCCGCGCGAAGTGCGTACAGCCGCCACAGTGCACCCGGCAGGGATCGTGCCGGGCTGGTCGCCCAGATCTCGGCAACGGCTTCCAATCCCTGTTGATCGGCAAGCTCCACCAGCCGCCGGGTGACCTCAGGGTCGTCGTTTTCCCGCCCGTGGCTGACCAGGGCCTGCGCCGCCAGGTGGGCAGCCTCGGAAACCCGTGCGGGATCGGCCCCTCCCGGATGGTTGGCGAAGTCCATGGGGGCATAAAGCTTCGGCTTGTGATGGCGGGGAATTGATGAATCCGACTCACTCATGCCTTGAGAATACTCCCGCCCGGACGTGGAATCGAGGTGGCTTCCCGCCGCAGGAGTCCCGCCGGACGGACAGTCGAAAGAGCCATCCTGAGAAGGGCGGAGAGGGTTTCCGCGTTTCCTCGGCTGTGCGATAAAGTGGAAAAGTCGACACGGCAGGTGGGTTCCGTTTTTAAGGATCAGCACCTGGCTTTGTTGGTGGGGGCCTTTAGCTCAGTTGGTAGAGCATCGGACTTTTAATCCGTGGGTCGTGGGTTCGAGCCCCACAGGGCCCACCCAATGTCGGATGTTCAAACCTGCGGCGTCCGCAGGTTTGAACATCCTCACTCGCCGGCACTGTGGACGGACTTGGCTGCCGCTGGAGGAATGCCGATTTCCTGGATGCTATGGCCAGTACAACGCATCCTCGTTACGCTGGCCTGCTCAATGCGCGTCACGAGGAACCAGCGCATTTCATTCCGCAGCTGACACCAGCCGATCAGATACCAGCGGCCATTCGTAGAAGCGAAAATCACCGGCTCGACGTCGCGGGTGGTTTTGTCACCGTTCCGCGAGCTGTACTGGATGCGTACAACATATTGATCAGCCATTGCCTCCTCAATGGCCGACCTGACTGCCCGCGTCGGTACCGGTTCGGTATTGACCCAGACACGACGCGCGAGCTCGTCAGCCTTCTTCCGGGTCCGAGGGTCAAGCACGTCCAGTATTTTCCGAATGCCCGCTGAGGCAAGGTCAGCGTAGGGGGCATCGGGGGCTGCTGAGACTGCTGCGAGGAGCGCAACGGCTTGGGCCGGGGTCAAGCTGACAGGCGGGAGGCTGGATCGGGCAGCCAGGCCGTAGCCGCCGCCAGGCCCCGGACGCGACCAGATCGGCGCCCCGCTGTTCTCGAGCGCGTCGAGGTCCCGCTTAATCGTGCGCACCGACACGCCAAACTCGCTCGCTAGCCGGTCAGCCGTGCACCCCTGAGCACCGCTGCGCCGCAGCATTTCCGACAACGCGTGGAGCCGCTCTCCTCTTTTCATGTTCCACACCCTAGCCAAAATCAGGCCAGAAATAGTGACATACCGCTGTCCAAGAGGCCTGCGAGGATCGTGGCATGACGACAGACTCGAAGAGCCCGACCATCCTTCTGATCCCCGGACACTGGCTGGGGGCGTGGGCGTGGGACGAGGTCCTGGAACACCTGGCTGCCAAGGGCGTACGGGCTGTTCCGGTCACCTTGCCCGGTCTCGACGCAACAGACCCGGACAGAGCGTCCAGGACCCTCCAGGACCAAAGCGCGGCGGTGGAGCAGGTCCTGGCTACTGACTCCGGCCCGGTAGTCATCGTTGCTCACAGCGGAGCCAACGCTCCAGTGAGCCTCGTACTCGATCGGCACCCCAATCAGATCCGCAGGGTGATCTGGGTCGACAGTGGCCCGGTCGCATCCGGCACCGTCTTCGCCCCCGACGCCCCCGCGGAAATGGAAGAGCTTCCGCTGCCGCCCTTCGAAGCGCTCAGCCAGCAAGCCAGCCTCGAGGGCCTAAACGCCGACGTCCTCGAGCGTTTCCGGACCCGGGCAGTCCCCGAACCCGGACCCGTGCTGCGCCAGAGCGTGGAGCTCAGCAACGAGGCCCGTTTCAAGGTGCCGACCACTCTCGTCTGCTGCTCGATCCCGAGCACGCAGATGATGGAGCTGGCCGACTCCGGCCATCCCATGTTCGCCGAAGTTGCCAGGCTCGAGAACCTGGACCTTATCGACCTCCCGACAGGCCACTGGCCCATGTGGAGCCGTCCCGCCGACCTTGCCGAGGTTCTCGCAGCAGCCTCCCTGGCCGGCTAAGGCGGACAGGTCGGCTCAGGACTTCACAAGCCGCGCGATGGCGTCGGAGGCTTCCTTGATCTTCTCGTCCGCTTCGGGGCCGCCGGCCTGGGCAGCGTTAACGACGCAATGCTTGAGGTGGTCATCGAGCAGGGCCAGGGCCACGTTTTCCAGTGCCGAGGTCAGTGCGCTGATCTGGGTGAGGATGTCGATGCAGTACGTATCCTCATCCACCATGCGGTGGATGCCGCGGGCCTGCCCCTCGATGCGCTTGAGGCGGGCGAGGTAGCGGTCCTTGTCGCTGATGTAGCCGTGCCCGGTTCCGCCGGCTGATTTGGTGGTGGTCGCCATCGTGGGTGTGCTCCTGAA
Source organism: Arthrobacter sp. (assembly GCF_031988865.1). Lineage (NCBI taxonomy): Bacteria > Bacillati > Actinomycetota > Actinomycetes > Micrococcales > Micrococcaceae > Arthrobacter > Arthrobacter sp. The sequence goes on along the minus strand of NZ_DALZXY010000039.1, from coordinate 6,058 downwards.
TCGCGGTGCTTGGTTAGTTGGAAATGGAGTGGGCAGTGTTGCCGCTGCCGCTGGGGACTGTGCTGTCATTGCCGGTAAAGCGGGCAGCGCTGGTCGCCGGCGACAGATCCAGACGCCGCAGCAGCTGGGCATTGAGGGCAACGACGACGGTGGAAGCGGACATCAGGATCGCACCAACGCTCATCGGCAGCACGAACCCAATCGGCGCCAGGACGCCGGCGGCCAGCGGCACGGAAATAAGGTTATAGCCGGCCGCCCACCACAGGTTCTGCTTCATCTTCCGGTAGCTGGCCCGGGAGAGGTCGATGACCGAGAGTACCGAACGGGGGTCGGAGCTGGCCAGGATCACCCCGGCGGAGCCGATTGCGACGTCGGTGCCGGCGCCGATGGCGATTCCGACATCAGCCTGGGCGAGGGCGGGGGCGTCGTTGACGCCGTCGCCGACCATGGCGACTTTCCTCCCCTCAGCCTGGAGCGCTGAGACCCTGGCGGCCTTGTCCTCGGGGCGGACGCCGGCGAAGACACGGTCAATGCCCAGCTCCTTGGCCACGGTGTCCGCGACGGCCTGCGCGTCACCGGTGATCATCACCACCTGCGCGCCGGCGGCGTGCAGGGCCTCAACGGCCTGCCGGGACTCGGGGCGGACTTCATCGGCCAGCCGCAGGGCGCCGACGACGTTGCCGTCCACCAGCACATGCAGGATGATCGCGCCTTCAGCCCGCCACGTATCGGCGACCGGAAGTTCGCTGGCGCCATGCTCCTCGAGGAGATACGGTCCGCCGACCTCCACCACAGTGTTTGCGCCTGCGACAGTGGCCTTGACTCCGACGGCAGGGGAAGAGGAGAAGTCCGTTGCCTTGGGTACGCTGAGCCCGCGGGTGCGCGCTGCCCCAGTGACGGCCCTGGCCAGGGGGTGCTCGCTGTCAGCTTCGGCAGCGGCGGCAAGTGCCAGGACCTCGTCCCCGGTCCGGCCGTCAACTGGTTCGACGGCGGTGACGGTGGGCTCGCCCTTGGTCAGGGTGCCCGTCTTGTCGAACAGCACCGCGTCCACGGTGCGCATGGATTCCAGGGCCAGGCGGTCCTTGATCAGGACGCCGCCGCGGGCAGCGCGTTCGGTGGCGATCGAGACCACCAGCGGGATTGCCAGCCCAAGGGCGTGGGGGCAGGCGATCACCAGCACGGTGATGGTGCGCACCACGGCGTCGTCGGGCAGTCCAACGAGCGACCAGACGACGGCGGTGATGACCGCCGAGCCGAGGGCGAACCAGAATAACCATGCCGCTGCCTTGTCCGCGACCCGCTGGGCGCGGGATGAGGATCCCTGCGCGTCGGCCACGAGTTTCTGGATACCGGCCAGTGCAGTGTCATCGCCGATGGCTGTGACCTCGACCCGCAGGCCGGAGTCGGTCGCGACGGTGCCGGCAACAACCTGGTCGCCGCGCCCGCGGCGTACGGTCCGGGACTCGCCGGTAACCATGGACTCATCCATGCTCGCGGAGCCGTCGACAATTTTTCCGTCGGCTGGCACGGACGCGCCGGGCCGAACGATGACGACGTCGCCTACCACCAGGTCGGCGGGGGAAACCTTGACGACGTCGTCGCCGTCGACCTTCTCTGCCTCATCGGGCAGCAGCGCCGCCAGGGAGTCCAGGGCGGAGGTGGTCTGGGCCAGGGAGCGCATCTCGATCCAATGGCCCAGCAGCATAATCACGACCAGCAGGGCCAGTTCCCACCAGAAGTTCAGTTCAGGGTCGAGCAGGTGCAGGCTCGCACCCCAGGAAGCGATAAAGGCCACCGTTATCGCCAGTCCGATGAGTAGCATCATTCCCGGTTTCCGGGACCGGACCTCGGAGACGGCGCCGGTCAGGAAGGGCCGGCCGCCCCAGAAGTACATGACGGTGCCCAAGACGGGGGAGACCCACCACACCCAGGCGGCGTCGGGCAGGTGGTAGCCAATGAGATGGGCGAACATGTCGTTGAACCCCACCACGGGGACGGCGAGGATGAGCATGATCCAGAACAATCGCCGGAACTGTCCGACATGGTCGCCGTGCCCGCTGTGCCCATGTTCTCCATGGCCCCCTTGCCCATGATCCGCGTGTTCGTCCTGGCTATGGGGAGAATCAGCCGCTTGGGCATGGTGGCCGTAGCCGCGGTCGGATTCCGCTGAATGATCCACTTGCGGGTGTTCTTCGCGCATGCCTTCACCATATACCCCATAGGGGTATAACCCAACAGGGAAAGCCCAGTCATGTGGTCTTAGCTGCGTTGACTAGTCCGTGGCGGAGCTGCGCTTGAGCAGCTTGTGGGTGCCGTCGCACCAGGGTTTGATCTTCGAGCCGCCGCAGCGGCACAGCGCCACAGTCTCCCGGTTCTTCGGAACCGGTGTTCCATCGGCGTCAAAAACCTCGAAGTCTCCGCGCACCAGCAAGGGGCCGCCGGGGCATGCCATGACTGACACCGGGTCAGGGCTGCCGGAAGCGCTGTCCCGGCTTCCTGCGGCGACAACGCTCACGCCGGTGGACTCGATCAGTGCGTCGGGATTGCCCGCACGGGTGCTGCTCACGCCGAAACCCCGGCCGCTGCGGCATCGGCGGCCAGGGCAGCGGCAGCCGGATGCGGATCGGAGCCGGGGGCGCGCAGCGCCGACGTGTTCTCCTTCCAAGCCGTCAGCTGAAACTCGCCCTGCAACGCGTCGAGAGTCAGGACGGTCGCCGCACCAAAGAGGATGTCCGGCAGGAGCTCCGGTTCGGCTTCCGCCAGACCGCCGGCAAGGTCACGTGCAGCTATCTGCTCATGCACGGCGTCGGCTTCGACATGCTCGTCAAAGTAGTAGGTGACGTCGGAATCGAATCCCGCCCGGCGGAAACCCTTGGCGTAGAAGGAGTTCGGGATGGAAGAGGTCATCTCAAAGGCCGCCAGGTGCCCGGCGATACTGCCCCGAAGGCGGCGGTTCAACCCGAACAGGGACATGGCGTTGGAGGAGGCGAGTACCAGTGCGGGAACCCGGTCCAGGTAGTAGCCATATCGGGCGTCCAGTCCCAGGCCCTCCATTGTGCGGGCGAAGAGCTTCGAGTGCATCCGTTCCGGGCGCCCGCCGCCGTACTCGTCGGCTTGGATTTCCACCAGGGCTGCCTTGGCCCGTCCAACCGGAAGGCGCGGGATGGCCCAGCTGTGGGGATCCGCCTCGCGCAACTGGTAAACGGAGCGCAGAATCAGGAATTCGCGCAGTTGGTCCTCGGTGGCATGGCGGGCAATGCAGCGGGAGACCGAGGGGCCGTCGTCGTCGGCTGCCATCCCGAAAAGTGTCTGCGCCACCGGTTCGGCTTCAGGAGCCGGTGCTTCCGGAACGGGAACTACCTTCCGCAGGGTGGCTTCGAATGCGGCTTCCAGGGTGCGCCGCAGGCGGATAAGCTCAGGTTCCCATTCCAGGGCCGGATCCACCCCGTCCAGCCCGCTGTAGTGGAGCTCGTAGAGGCAAAAGAGCGCGAGTTGGATATCGTCGTCGCGCAGCAGGTCTTTACTGCCGGCCAGGGCGCTCTCGCCCAGTCCCGCTAGCTGACCGAACTTCTCGGGCGGAGCATCAGCACTCGCCAGGAGCGCATCCAAAAGCGCGGAGCTCAGCATTCCCCGGGGGGCAGGTAGCAACATGTCGTTCCTTAGTTGTGAGGCCTCATGCGATGCTGGAGGTCCAACGGTTTCCGCCGGAAACTCCGGACATAAGCATACTTGGTATTTTGGGGACTATCCCAGATGCTGGGGGTGCCGGCGGGGGAGGGTAAGGGGGCAGCGTATGCCTGGCATGGACGGCGGATTGCTTGCTGCGATCCCTGCAATCCTGCTTGCGGCTGCTGCCGTGCTGTTCACGGCGCCCGCTTTGGATTCAGCCCTGCGCAGGGATGACGGGGAGCGCCTGTTCTGGGTTGGGTTCACGGGACTGCTGACCGCAGTCCTGGCCGTGGCGTGGGCCGGCCTGGCAGGGACGGGTGCTGCCGCAGTAACGGGGCTTGGCCTGCTGGCCGGGTCCGCCGGTGCCTGGATCTGGCTTCGCCGCCGGCAACGGGCAAGGAAACTCGCGCGTGCGGAGAAAGCCCACTCCAAACAGCTCAACTCCTTGGAACAGCGCCGGGAATCAGTGCTTCGGGAGTGGAGCTCCTATGAACTCGACCCCTGGAAAGGTGTGGACTATCCGGGGCTGGGCGACGTCCGGGAAAAGGCGACCAGCCGGCTTGCCCGTGCCGCGCGGGATGCCCTTGCCGCGAAGGAGGAGGCGCAGTTCCGCCCCTTGGACGCTGCTGCCCTTGGCGCTTATGCAGCCGCCGTTGACCATCTCGAGGAAGCCTGGGAAGCTGCTCGCCTCGCCGCGCGCCGGCGTGCCGGGTGACGTATACGGGCGGGCTCAGAACCCGCCACGCAGCGTAGGTAGCGGCCGGAAAAACCAGGCAGGGAACCACCCGTTAATTGGAGCTGGCTCCCGCCTCTGCATATGGGGGGAACGCAGAGGGGGGAGCCAGTTCCAGAAGTATACTAACTGGTAACCGGAGAATCCAATCGAGGAGGCGCAGTGGCGGTAGCGGCCAAGGCTTTCCAACATTGGCGCGCCACCGTAGCCCCGCACGAGTCGACGACGGACCTGTGCCGGATGACCGGTATCAAGCGGTCAACGCTCGCCCAGCAGCTGGTCCGGAACAAAGTCTCCATGGCCACCGTCATACGCGTGGCCAGGGCCTATGGGCAGGATCCCGTCACGGCGTTGTCCTCCTTCACCGAGTTTGCCGGCCTGGATCAGGGCAGGCGCGAGCCGACGCAGGCCGAACTCATCAGCCAGGTGTCCTACCCCTGCATCCTCAAGGCGCTTTTGGACCGAGCCACGGCGACCGAGGGCGCCAAGATACGTGAACCGGAATTATGCGACTACCCGCACACCAGCTCCGTGCGGCAATGGTTTGATGCCATCGACCCGGGGGATCTCCGTCAGCAGCTCTCGACCGTAACGGGCACAGCGCCCCAGAACATCTCCGCACAGCTAACCGCGGGACGCCTGGCACCGGAGCTGGCGATCGCGGCCGCCCGGATTGCGGGGGTATCGCTCACCAGTGGGCTTGTTGTCACCGGCGTACTGCAGCCTGAAGAGGGCGGGTGGCCGCCTAAGGGCCGGGAGAAGGCCATTGCGGAGCTTTCCGATGTCGACTTGGTGATCCTGGCGCGGGATCGCCTCGATGCGCTGTCAAAGGTGTTGCGCAAACGGGAACAAGACGAGAAGTTCGATCAGGCACTATTGGAGAATTTGGGATGACCGTAGATGTTGCCGTCCAAGCGACGGCCTTGGGCCTTGCTGTCCTGCTTCTGTTGCTGCGGTTGCCGGGTGCCTTGCGGGGCCAGAACCGTGCGATGTTTGCCGGAATGGTGCTGATCATACTCGCGATGGGGCTCAGCCTTCCGGGCTTTTACAACGTCGCAGACGCCTGGCTTGGTGGGCAGAACCTGGCCAACCTTGTTCTAAGGCTGACGCTGTACGCCGTATTTGTCATTTTGGGTGTGAAGACAGCGGCGGCTTTTGGCGCCCTGGGAGCACGGAGGCTGATCATCGGGCCGGTAGGCATTGCAGCGCTGGTCCTGACTGTGGGGCTGACGGTCTACTTCTTTGCCGCCAGCGACCTCCCCGAGTCCTCTGTCGGACTGCAGGCCTACGAGACGCAGCTCACGGTCCAGTCCTACGCTTCACTGGGGCGCCTGTATCCCGCCTATGTAGCCGCCTGCCTTTGTGGTCCTGCGATAGCGGCGGCTGGAAACCCCCGGCTCCGGGTCCTGCGCCGGTTTGGGTCAGGGTTCTTTGGTGCAGGCTTGGCGCTGGTCGTTATTTTCAGCTTCCTGCAGGAAGTGGTCTATCTGGGCATCTTCACTGCACTAATTCCCTTCCTGGCCGCAATCCTCGCAATTTCGGGATTGCTCATTATGTGGGTATCGCGCGTGCAGCAGCGTCGGCGTCCAGCATTGAACCCACTGGCGGAAAGTTACCGAAATGTGAGTTGAATTTCACAAATTTTGTTCACAAGTT
>NZ_DALZXY010000038.1:0-30352 GCF_031988865.1 Arthrobacter sp. | reverse complement strand
CCGGTTTGGGACTTTCCCTCCGGGGCGCCGCGGCAGGAATTTCCCATCACGGCCGGATTGTCCCAAAGCGGAGGGTAACCGGGCGCAAATCGGCCGGTTTTTCCCAATGTGGAGGGTGGCAGGGCCCAGGACGGCCGGATTGTCCCAAAGCGGAGGGTAACCGGGCCAAAATCAGCCGGATTGTCCCAAAGCGGAGGGGAACCGGCCCAGAATGGGTGGTTTTTCCCAAAGTGGAGGGGAACGGAGCCCAGGACGGCCAGCGTTGGCTGGCTGGGCGGGGGTCCGGGGTGGTTCCCGTTTCCCTCCGTTTTGGGGTTTTCCATCCGGTTTGGGACTTTCCCTCCGGGGCGCCGCGGCAGGAATTTCCCATCACGGCCGATTTGTCCCAAAGCGGAGGTTAACCGGGCTCAAATCGGCCGGATTGTCCCAAAGCGGAGGGCAGCGGCCCCAGACCGGCAGGCTCCTTCGCCCGGACTTCCCGCTCCGCCACGCGTTCCCAGCCTATTTTCCCTGTGACAGCCGGGGGCACACCTGCCACAAGAAGACACCAAACAGTGGGAAGCTGTATCCCGCCGCGGACGAAGCCTGGCACCGCCAGGTTAAGAGCGGCCTCAACGGGCCGACCTGGACGGATCTTCGCAGGGGGCGCGAAGCTGCGGAGTGGAATCCGGCGCAGGGGCGCGAAGCTGTGGAACGGAAACCGGCGCAGGGACGCGAAGCTGCGGAGTGGAATCCGGCGGAGGGGCGCGAAGCTGCGGAGTGGAATCCGGCGCCAGGGTGCGGAGCTGGCGCCCGGGGCAGTCCGGCAGACGCCAAGGGCAGCCGGCGGCACACTTCCGGGGCAGCCCGGCACACGCCCGGGGCAGCCCGGCACACGCCAGGGGCAGTCCGGCACACCACCGGGGCAGCCCGGCACACTTCCGGGTTATGGACGAGCCCCGGATACGTTGACAAATGCGCGCTCCGACGGTTGGCTTGCTCCACCCGCGGGTTGGGCCGGTGGCGCACAAGCGGCCCACCAGCAGCACGTAAACTGCCGACGAACTAAAGAGAGCAGCACCATGAGCCAGCGCTCAGCCACCCATGTCCTGGAGGTTCCGGGAGCCCGTATCGTTTACGACGTCGCGGAGGTCAGGAAGAGCGCTGAGCCGCCGCTGCTGCTGTTCGGCTCGCCCATGGACGCGAGCGGATTCGCTGCCCTGGCGGCCCGGTTTCCAGACCGCACCACCGTCATGTATGACCCGCGGGGAACGGGGCGCAGCGAAGCTTCCACAATCGAGTCCACACCGGAGCTGCACGCACAGGACCTTCAGGCGCTGGCCATAGAGCTTGGCAGTCCGCAGCTGGACATGTTCGCCAGCAGCGGGGGAGCAGTCAACGCGCTGGCCTTCGCTGCCGACTCCGGGAGCCTGCTCGGCGTCCTCGTGGTGCACGAACCTCCGCTGGCACAGATCCTCCCGGACCGTGAGGCTGCACTCTCCGGCATCGACGCGATTTTGCAGGCCTATCAGGAAAGCGGCTTGGGACCGGCGATGTCACGGTTCATGGCGTACGCAGGCTGGCAGGGTGAATTCCCCTCCGACGGGCTGCTGCCCGCTGCGGACGCCCGGAATCCGGGTGCTGCCGAAGCGGACGACGGCGTTCGGGACGACCCACTGTTCGCGGGGAACCTGCGGACCTGCACGTACTTTCAGCCGGACTTTGCAGTGCTCCGCGATGGGCCGGCCAGCATCGTTGTGGGGGTGGGCGCGGCTTCCGCCGGAACTATGGCGGCACGCGCCGCTGCCGCCACCGCAGGCCTGCTCGGAACAATGCCGGTGACTTTTCCAGGCGGACACGGCGGCTTCCTGGACGAGGAATTCGGTCCGGGGGCCGGAGATCCGGATGCCTTTGCCGAGGTGCTGCGCCAGGTGCTGGATGGCAGATAGGAATCAGCCTTAACTGCGCGGTGCTTCCGGACAGCGCCCCGCAGCTGGCGGAGGAGTCCAACGAAACCGAAGACAATAGGCATAACCGCGATGATCCCGGCCACAGGATCGTTGACGAAAAGCAGGATGCACACACCAAAAAAGATGTGCAGGCAGTAGCCGGCCGCCCGCACGGATTCGGGGCGCCTCCGGACGGCGGCGGTGACGTTGGCGATAATTGCTCCCAAGTGTTTCCGGGCTCCTGGTGCAGCAAAGCCCCCGGAACCGATGGTTCCGGGGGCTTTGCCTAGGGGAGCCTCCTGCCAGAATCGAACTGGCGACCTTCTCATTACGAGTGAGACGCTCTACCAACTGAGCTAAGGAGGCGGGCTTCCTCCGAACCGGCTAACGGCCAGAATCCACAAGGAATAACTTTATACGGCGGGAGCACCCGGGTCAAAAGCGCTGTCTGGACAGCGGGAGGAGCAGGCCGCAGCCGGCACCCGGAGGAGCAGGAAAACACCCCGGATGCCGGCCCGCCAGCGGTGCGTCCTAGGAACAGACGGTGCCGTCCTCGGGCACAGTTCCGTCACTGAAGTAGTCGTCCACGGCGTCGGCAATGCACTGGTTGCCGCGGCCGTAGGCGGTGTGGCCTTCGGCCTCCCATGTGAGGAGAACGGCCGAGTCAAGCTGTTCCGCCAGCGCCTGGGACCACTCGTACGGTGTCGCCGGATCGCCGGTGGTGCCGATGACCAGGATTGGTGCTGCGCCCTCAGCACTGATCCGGTGCGGTTCATTGACCGGGGGATAGGGCCAGTCTTCACAGGTCAGGCCGCCGTAGGCCAGGAACCGGCCAAGCGTTGGGGAGGCTTCTTCGAGCTCTGCGGCGTCAATGTCCATCTGCGCGCGGTCTGTTTCCATGGGGTAGTCCAGGCAGTTCACAGCGCTGAACACCTCGGAGGAGTTGGAGGAGTACGTGCCGTCCTCGTTCCGCTCCGCGCCCAGGTCCGCGAGCATCAGCATGGTGGTGGGGTCCCCACGCAGGGCAGAGGTGAGTGCCTGGGTGAGCGCGGGCCAGTTGGCGTCGTTGTACAGCGGCAGGATGAACCCGCTCACGAACGTCGAGGCGTTAACCTCCCGCCCGTCAGCGGCGGTCATGGGGCTGGCTTCCACGGAAGCGATGAGATCGCGGATGGTCTGGATGCCGTCGTCGACGCTGCCTTTCAGCGGGCAGTTGGAGGAGGACTGGCAGTCCTCGACATAGGACCTGATTGCTTTCTCGAAGGCCTTGGCCTGGCCGAGGGTGATGTCCTCGTTGCTCGCCGACGGATCAATTCCGCCATCAAGCACCATCCGGCCGACCGTCTCCGGGAAAAGCTCGGCGTACGTTGCTCCGAGGAAGGTGCCGTAGGAGAAGCCCAGGTAGTTCAGCTTCGGATCACCGGCGACCGCACGGAGAATGTCCATGTCCCGCGCGGCGCTTTCCGTGTCCACGAAGCCAAGGAGCTCCCCGGATTCGGTGGCGCACTGCTCTGCGTAGTCGCGGGCGCTTTCCTTGGCTTCTTCGTAGCCTGCGTCCGTGGACGGGTCGAGCGATTCACTGCGTGCAGCGTCGAGTTCCTGGTCGGTCAGGCAATCCACCGGGGTGGAACGTCCGACGCCGCGCGGATCGAAGCCCAGGACGTTAAAGTCATCGCGCAGCCGGCCGGTGGTCACTCCCTCGAGGGACTCCAGGACAGTGTCATAGCCGGAGCCGCCCGGCCCGCCCGGGTTGAGCAGGACGGTGCCTTCCGCGGTGTCGCGGGCTTCGGACAGGATTACTTCCAGTTCGATGCTGCTGCCGTCAGGATCCGCGTAGTCCATGGGGACTTCAACGGTGGCACAGAGGAACGAGTCCTCACAGGCCTCCCACACGACGTTCTGCGAGTAGTACTTTTCCAGCTCTGCAGGGACTTCACCGATGACTTCCGGCGCCGCGGACTGCGTGCCTTCTTCCGGACCGTCGGAGTCGCCCGGCGTGCAGGCAACCAGGGAGGCCAGCACGACGGCGGCTGCACCAGCGGCTGCTGCGGCGCGGCGCAGGGGGCGGACAGAGAGTGTCCGGGGACGGCGTCGTACGGGGGTCATTGCGGCGGCTCCTGGGTACTTGGGGGTCCTGGTGCGGGGATAAATCACAAAAGGCTGACGGCCATCGCCTCGATGGCCAGCAGCGGGGCCACGTTGGTGGTGACCAGGCGCCGTCGGACGGCATTGATTTCTTCCATGCGCGCCAGGGTGAGCTCGGGCGTGCCACGGGAAGCGAAGTCCTCGAGCTCGGGCCGGAGCGCCTCGTTGACCAGGTCCGTGCCGGAGTCCAGCTGCAGCACCAGGGCATCGCGGTAGAAGGAGAGCAGGTCAGTCAGCGCGCGGTCGAAGTAGTCGTTCTTCGAGCGTTTCGCCCGGCGTACCTGGTCCTCTTCAAGCCGTTTGACCTGGCTGCGCATGGACGGCGGCAGGGTGCCCGTTTCCGGAGCGCCGAGGGACGCCAGCAGCGCCGTCTTTTCCTCGGCGTCGCGCTGTTCGAAGGAGCTCGCAGCCTCTGCCTCGGCCAGGGCCACCAGATCGGCGGCGACCTTCATGGCGCCCGAAACGCTGCGCAGGGACAGCGGAAGACGGACAATCTTCTCGCGCCGGGCCCTGGCACCTTCGTCGGTGGCCAGGCGCTTGGCCACACCAACGTGGCTCTGTGCAGCCCGGGCAGCCTCTTCGGCCACAGTGGCGTCGATCCCGTCGCGGCGGACCAGGAGTTCGGCAACGTCGGCCACCGGCGGAAGCCGCAGGCCTACTGGGCGGCAGCGGGATCGGATGGTCACCAGGACGTCCCCCGGGCTGGGGGCACAGAGGAGCCAGATGGTCCGCGGCGGCGGTTCCTCGATCGCCTTGAGCAGCACGTTGGTGCTGCGTTCCTGCATCCGGTCGGCATCTTCAACGATCAGCACCCGCCAGCGTCCGGTGGAAGGTTTGTCCTGCGCCTTCTTCACCAGTTCGCGGGCCTCATCAATGCTGATCGTGACCTTCTCCGTGGTAACCGAAGAAACGTCAGGGTGGGAACCGGCCAGCGCGGTGCGGCAGGCCCGGCATTCCCCGCACCCGCGGGCAGCGGGGTCCGCCTGCTCACACAGCAGCGCTGCCGCGAAGGCGCGGGCGGCGTTCGAGCGGCCGGAACCCGGCGGGCCGGTGAACAGCCAGGCGTGGGTGGGGCGTTCCTCGGCGGCGGCCCGGCGCAGCTGCTCGACGACGGGTGCCTGTCCCTGGAGATCGTCCCAGACGCTCACAGCAGTCCGCCGATCCGGGTCAGTATCTTTTCCGCCAGCACGGCGGCCGGCAGGCGGGCATCCAGCACCAGGTACCGCTCGGGCGCGGCCTCGGCAACAGCCAGGAACGCGGCCCGTATGCTGCCATGGAACTCGTCCGGTTCGGATTCCAGACGGTCCTCGGCCGTGTCCTGTGCCGTACGGCGGATCCAGCAGGACGGTCAGGTCCGGAGCCAGGCCCTCGGTGGCCCAGTCGTTGATTCCGCGGACGGCGTCAGTTCCCAGCCCGCGTCCGGCCCCCTGATAGGCGACGGAGGAATCGATATACCTGTCGCAGACCACAACGTCACCGCGCAGCAGCGCGGGCCGGATCACCTGCTGCACATGGGCGGCGCGGGATGCCGCGAAGATCAGCGCTTCGGTCCGGGGATCAATCTCGCCGTGGCCGTGCTCCAGCACCAGCCCCCGCAGCTTTTCACCCACCGGGGTTCCGCCGGGTTCGCGGGTACGGACAACGGTATGCCCTGCCTGCTCCAGGGCTTTCGTGAGCAGAGAAGCCTGCGTCGACTTACCGGCGCCGTCGCCGCCTTCAAAGGCAATGAACAGGCCGGCGGAAGGTTCAGAAATACTCACCCGCATAGCCTACCCAGTAAGGCTGGGAACGCCGTGCCCGCGGTTCGCCGGCGGGCGGGGACCTGCAGATCAGGATGTCAGCCATCTCACCGGGCCCGGCTGCCGCAACAGGGGCGCCGCAACATAAGGACCGCCGGTGAAACCTTCGGCGGTCCGAAACCCGGCGGGGTCTAGGCTGAAAACCATGAGCACAGCCACCGAGCCGAAACGGCATGCCGCGAACCTGTCACCCGAAACCGTCGCAGTGTCCGCCGGACGGCCGCAACGCACCGCGGACGCAGCCGTGAATCCACCGATCGTCCTGAGCTCGACGTTCCTCGGCACGGGGGAAACCCGCAGCGGCGACCGGGTCTACGGCAGGTTCTCCAATCCCACCTGGGATCCGTTCGAGGAGGCGCTGGGCGCCCTGGAGAATGCGGACCTGCCCGCACTGGTTTACTCTTCCGGGCTGGCTGCGGTAATTGCTGCAATGTCCCTGATCCCCGCCGGCGGAACCCTGGTGATGCCCAGGCACAGCTACCAGGGATCGCTGCTGCTGGCGGCCGGGGAGGCACAGAACGGCCGGATTAGCGTCCGCACCTTGGATATCGCGGACACCGCTGAGGTTATTGACGCGCTGGACGGCGCTGCCATGCTGTGGCTGGAAAGCCCCACCAACCCGATGCTGGAGGTCGCCGACATCCAGGCCCTGGTCACGGCGGCGCACGCCGCGGGTGCACTAGTGGTCGCGGACAACACGTTCTCCACGCCCCTGGTGACCAGGCCGCTCGACCTGGGTGCCGACGTCGTTGTCCATTCGGTAACCAAATATCTCTCCGGCCATTCCGACGTCGTCCTGGGGGCGGCGGTTACTTCCGATCCCGGGCTGCGGGAACAACTGCTGAGCTATCGCTCCCTGCACGGTGCCATCGGTGGACCGTTCGAGGTGTGGCTCGCCCTGCGCGGCCTGCGCACCCTGGCCCTGCGGGTGGAGCGGTCGATGGCGACGGCCCTGGAGCTCGCGGTGCGGCTGCAGGCACATCCCGGAGTGGAAAGCGTCCGTTACCCCGGACTTCCCGACGATCCCGGGCATGCCAGGGCTGCCAGCCAGATGAACGGTTTCGGGTCGATCCTTTGTATTGAAGTCGCCGGCGGCGCTGCGGCGGCGGACGCAGTTACCGAAAAGGTGGAGCTCTGGCTGCCGGCCACTTCGCTGGGCGGCGTGGAGTCACTGATCGAGCGGCGGCGGCGGCAACCGGCCGAACCGGTGTCCGTTCCGGAGAACCTGCTGCGGCTTTCCGTGGGGATCGAAAACGTCGAGGATCTTTGGAGCGACCTTGAGCAGGCCCTTACGCGGTAGGCTGGCCCAGTGATACTAGTCTTTGAGCTGCAGAACCTGCTCTACCTGGCACTCGGCGTTATTGCGCTGGGAATGGAACTGTGGGCATTTGCGGACTGCGCCCGGCGCAAGCCCGCTGATTTCGAACGTGCCTACAAAAAGACCAAGGGGTTCTGGATGGGCCTGACCGGCGGTGCCGCCGCCATTGGCCTGCTCTCGGTCCTGCTGTTCGGCCCGCTGGCACTGCTGCTCTTCGAGCTGGCGGCCGTGGTCGCTGCGGCGGTGTACCTGGCGGACGTTAGGCCTGCCCTTAACGAGTCCAAGGGGCGCGGCGGTACCTACGGTTCCTGGTAGCACCTGCACCCCGCACCTAGGCCACTGAATGGACGGCCTGTGAAGGTGCGACGGCGCTCCACGCGACAGTGATTTCGCCCAAGCGCCAGCGGCTCGGGCCCGTCAGCAGCGGCCAGCCCTGACTGCGCAGCATCCGGCACATTGTGATCCAGCGTTGGCGGGCCCCGTAGGATGCCATCGGCGCAGCTTCGCCCCAGGCCTTGTCCATCGCCTGCAGGAAGGCGTGCACCCGCTCGCCGGGGATATTGCGGTGGATCAGTGCCTTCGGCAGGCGCTCGGCAACGTCGGAGGGCCGCTGGAATGAGCCGAAATGCAGCGAGATGCTGAGTGAGACGGGGCCGCTTGGGTCCAGCACCACCCACGTGGATCGCCGGCCAATCTCGTCGCAGGTGCCGTCGATGAAAATCCCGCCCACGGCCAACCGGCTGCAGACCATGTCCCAGTGGGCTTGATACTCATCTTCGTTGTACTGCCGCAGCACGTTGAACGCCCGCACCATCACCGGCCGCCGGCCGTCTACCGGAAGCTCAAATCCGCCCTGGCGGAAGGTCAGGCCGGACCGTTCGAGCGGTTTGGCGGCGCGGACCCGGTCCGGATCAATTTCGATGCCCATCACGGCCACGTCCGCCCGCACACAGCCCATCCGGCTGTGCAGTTCCACCGCCGTGGTTGGGCTCGCGCCGTAACCGAGGTCAATGACGAGCGGGTCAGCCGCCCGTCGCAGGCGCCACGCTTCGGGGCCAGCCAGCCAGCGGTCCACACGGCGCAACCGGTTGGGGTTTGTAGTGCCCCGGGTCACGTTTCCTACGGGTTTATGGTGATTTTTCACCAAACAATATTACGCGCCGGCAACCCGTGCCTATGAACGGGCTGCGCGGCCCCACGGGCCACCGGATAACCCCGGCCATATAAGGAGCGATGGTTACGCCGGCGCCCTGCCCGGCACCAGCCCTCTCCGATACGATGCTTTTATGACCTACAAAGTGATCCTTCTGCGCCACGGGCAGAGTGAATGGAATGAAAAGAACCTCTTCACCGGCTGGGTGGACGTAGACCTCACGGACCTGGGCCGGACCGAAGCGCTCCGCGGCGGAGAGCTCCTGGTGGAGAACAACATTCTCCCGGACGTCCTCTACACCTCCCGGCTGCAGCGGGCCATCAACACAGCCAACATCGCCCTCGGTGCGGCAGACCGGATCTGGATCGACGTCAAGCGCAGCTGGCGCCTGAACGAGCGGCACTACGGTGCGCTCCAGGGCAAGGACAAGGCTCAGACCCTGGCCGAATACGGTGAGGAGCAGTTTATGCTTTGGCGCCGGTCCTACGACACTCCGCCGCCGCCCCTGCCGGACGACAGCGACTTCTCCCAGGCGCACGACCCGCGTTACGCGGACCTCAGCGGGGACGAGCTGCCGCGGACCGAATGCCTCAAGGACGTCCTCGACCGTTTCCTGCCGTACTGGGAGAACGAGATCTCGAAGGACATCTTGGCCGGCAAGACCGTGATGATCGCCGCGCACGGCAACTCGCTGCGCGCCCTGGTCAAGCACCTGGACGGGATTTCCGACGCCGACATTGCCGCCGTCAACATCCCCACCGGCATCCCGCTGGTGTACGAGCTCGATGAAAACCTCAAGCCGGTCAAGGCCGGCGGCACCTACCTGGACCCGGAGGCCGCCGCGGCGTCCATCCAGGCAGTGGCGAACCAGGGCAAGAAGAAGTAGGCCCAGCCACGCTACATGCAGAAAGGCGCCCCCCCCGGACGGGAGGGGCGCCTTTCTGCATGGCTCAGGGAAAGGGCTAGAGCGGGCTCTCCGAAATCGGCTGCCACTCGCCGGTCACGAGGTAGCTGACCTTGCGGGTCACGGACACACCGTGGTCGGCGAACCGCTCGAAGTACCGGCTGGCGAGCGTCAGGTCCACGGTGGTGACCGGTGAAACATTCCAGTCCGGAGAAGCAATGGACTTGAACACACTGACGTGGAGTTCATTGATCCGCGCGTTGTGCGCGTAGATGTCCTTGCTCAGTTCCAGGTTGCGGGTTTCCAGGAGCTCGGTCAGGAGTTCGGAGATGGCGATATCCAGACGGGCCATCTCCTTGAAAGTCTCCACCATCGCGTCCGGAACCACATTGGCCGGGTAGCGCAGGCGGGCCAGCTGGGCGACGTGGCGGGCCAGGTCTCCCATGCGCTCCAGCGAGGCGCTCATCCGCAGCGAACCTACGATCATCCGCAGGTCGCTGGCCACCGGCCCCTGGAGGGCCAGGATGTCGATAGCCCGCTCGTCGAGGTCGTTCTGCAGGAAGTCAATGCGCGCATCAGCGGCGATCACGTCCTGGGCCAGCTCGGTGTCTGCCGTCTCGAACGCCATCGTGGCCTTCTTCATCGCCTCGGTGACGAGCTGCGAAATCTGGGTCAGCCCTTCGCCAATCTGGTGAAGCTCGGCCTGGAAAACCTTGCGCACTGATGCGTCCTTTCGATGAACTCTTACACAGCCGGCGATGCGTCGGTACGGCTCCGTCAATGGTGCCAGTATCCGGTGAACGAACGGCCCCCTTGAAGTGAACGTTAGTTTAACGCTTTGGTGAATGCCACCGGAGCGCAGTTCGGCGGCGTCCGGTCCGCCTAAGCTAAGACTGTGAATCCTGTTCTGCTGGGCCTGATGTCAGGCATCCTCGGCTTGGCCGTTGGCGTCTTCGGCGTTGTCGCCTACATGTCCAGTCAGCGGCACCGCCGCGAGCTGGCGGAGGTGGATGAGCCTGCGCTCTCCGAAGGTGCTGCCGAGATCCTCGGTGTCCTCGGCCGCGCCTATATCGTGGTGGACGGTATCGACGGCGTGGTCCGGGCCAGTCCGGGCGCGTACGCCTTCGGCCTGGTCCGCGGACACACGCTGATGCAGGAGGAAGTGCTGGCGCTGACCGCGAGGGTGCGCCGGGACGGTGTGGTCGAAGAGAGGAACGTCGAACTGCACCGCGGCCTGCTGGGCCAGAGCAGCCTGATCCTCCAGCTGCGGGTCGCGCCGATCGCCGAGGAGTACATCCTGATCCTGGCCGATGACCGGACCGAAGCCACCCGCACCGAGGAGATGCGCAACGACTTCGTCGCCAACGTGTCGCATGAGCTGAAAACCCCGGTCGGCGCAATCTCCCTGCTGGCGGAAGCCATCGACGGTGCCGCCGCGGATGAGGAGGCGGTGCGCCGCTTCGCCCGCCGGATGCACAAGGAAACCGTCCGCCTCGCCGCCCTGGTGCAGGACATCATTGAGCTGTCCCGGCTTCAGGGGGCCGACATGGTTGACCATGCGGAGCCGGTGGACATCAACGAACTGGTCTTCCAAGCCGTCGAAGCCAACCGTCTCCCGGCCGAAAACAGGAACATCACCCTGGTGGTGGGCGGGACCGCCGAGAATCCTGTCTACGCCGACGGGCCAATGCTCACGACGGCGTTCCGCAACCTGATCGACAACGCGATCCGCTATTCCCCCGAGGGCAGTCAAGTGGGTGTTGGCATCCGCTCCCGGGACGGACTGGCCCAGGTAACGGTCACGGACCGCGGCCCCGGCATCGCCGCTGAGGACCAGGAACGGGTCTTCGAGCGTTTCTACCGCATCGACTCGGCGCGTTCGCGCAATACGGGCGGCACCGGGCTGGGGCTGAGCATCGTCAAACACGTGGTGTCCAACCACGGCGGAGAGATCAGCCTCTGGTCACAGCCCGGCCAGGGCTCGACTTTCACTGTACGGCTTCCGGAAATGGATGCCGCCGATTCCGACGAGCAGGCAGAACTGCCGCCGCGAACCAACGGCGCGCCCGCGCCGGCCAGCAAGGAGTAAGTGCTTGAGGATCCTGATTGTCGAGGACGAAGAGTCCTTTAGCGACCCGTTGTCCTACCTGCTTGAACGCGAGGGGTTCGACGTCGCCGTCGTGGATAACGGCGTCGACGCGGTATCGGAGTTTGACCGTTCCGGAGCCGATCTGGTGCTCCTCGACGTGATGCTCCCCGGCCTGTCCGGGACGGAAGTCTGCCGGGCGCTGCGGCAGCGCTCGGACGTTCCGATCATTATGCTCACCGCGCGCGACGCCGAGATCGACAAGGTGGTCGGCCTGGAACTCGGGGCGGATGACTACGTCACCAAACCGTATTCGTCGCGTGAGCTCCTCGCCCGCGTCCGAGCCGTCCTCCGCCGCCGCAGCGACGTCGGGGACTTCACCGCTGCGGCGGTTCATGCCGGACCGGTCCGTATGGACGTGGAACGGCACATGGTGAGCGTGGACGGCCAAAACGTGTCCATGCCGCTGAAGGAGTTCGAACTTCTGGAAATGCTGCTCCGGAACTCCGGCCGCGTCATGACCCGGGGCCAGCTGATCGAACGGGTTTGGGGTGCCGACTATGTGGGGGACACCAAGACCCTGGATGTGCACGTCAAACGGCTGCGCGCCAAGATTGAACCAGATCCTTCCGCCCCGCAGCACCTGGTGACCGTCCGCGGCCTCGGCTATAAATTCGAGGCCTGACCCCGGGCACAGGAAAGGCCCGTCCGGACAATGTCGCATTCAGCGTCGTTTTCCGGACGGGCCTTCCTAGTGCAGTGGCGTAGTACGCGGAACCGCGTCCCGCGTCAGCTCGCAGATGCTTACGGAGCCGCCGTGCCCGTGGGCTCGGCGGTGGGGGTGCCCGTGCCGGCTCCGGCCGGGGTGCCCGCCGCTTCGTCGGTTGCTTCACCGGTGGCTGAGGGGGAGGCTTCCGGTGTGGGCAGGAAGTCCTCGTAGTACGGAACCTGGCCGTCGACGACCGGAACGTTCAGGGTTGCGGTCTCGGATCCGGCGGTGGCTTCGGCGCGGATGCCGGTGCCCGGAACCACATTGACGGACTCGACGAGGACCTCTGCCTGGGGTGCGTCGTCATAGACCACCTTTCCGCCGGCAGGAATGTTCCAGGTCAGGTTGGATCCGCCGACCGACAGCTCAAAGTTGACCGGTTCGGTGGAGTCGTTGAGCACGGTGCCGAGCAGGCGGCCGGGCTCGCCGTCGCCGTCGCTGACAACCAGGATGTTGCGCAGCTCCAGGTCGCCGATGTCCTGGATGATGCCGTCGGACGGGGAGTACTCAGTGGTGGTTGCCTGATCGTTCACGGCACTGCAGCCGGTGGCGCCCAGCAGCGACAGCGCGATAACACCGGCGGCGGCGGTGCTCCGCGTCCGGTTCTTGGGTGTGAATCTCACAGCACAAACTCCTGATGTGTGGCGGTCGGGGGACCGGGGGAACGTTTGCTTCATAGCCTATCGGCAATCACGTAAAACAAGGATTTCGCGACGTCCGGTGCCCTTCAAAAACTCCTGGGTAGGTTACCTGTGCGAGGCGGAATACTACTCAGTTTTGAGGCCCGCGCCGCTGACCTGCGCAAACTCTTCTCGGCGTGTCGCTTGCATGCTAAACTAGAGTTCGGGAAAGGGGAAAGTCCACATGGTTTTTGAGGTTGGCGAAACAGTTGTTTATCCTCACCACGGGGCCGCGAAGATCGAAGAGATCAAGATGCGGACCATCAAGGGCGAAGAGAAGATGTATCTCAAGCTCAAGGTGGCCCAGGGTGATCTGACCATTGAAGTACCGGCTGAAAACGTTGACCTCGTTGGGGTGCGCGACGTCGTGGGCAAGGAAGGACTCGAGCACGTTTTCGATGTCCTTCGTGCCGAACTGACTGAAGAGCCCACAAACTGGTCGCGCCGATACAAGGCAAATCTGGAAAAGCTCGCCTCGGGCGACGTGATCAAGGTAGCTGAGGTCGTCCGCGACCTCTGGCGCCGCGACCACGACCGCGGCCTTTCCGCAGGCGAGAAGCGCATGCTTGCGAAGGCCCGCCAGATTCTCATTTCGGAGCTTGCCCTGGCCGAAAAGACGGATGAAGACCAGGCGGCCGCTGTGCTGGACGAAGTTCTGGCCAGCTAAGCACCCGGCTTTTGGTTGCCGGTCCCCATTGGGGGCCGGCAACTGCCGTTTAACGGCCCCGTCTGCGCCGCCCGGCCCGCGGGGCACTAGGCTTGCACACGTGTCAGAATCCATTCCCGGCCCGCAGCGTGTGGGCGTCATCCTGGTGGCCGGCGGTTCCGGCCAGCGTCTGGGCTACGGCATGCCGAAGGCGCAGGTCCCCCTGGCGGGCGAGATGCTCCTGGCCCACGCCCTCCGCGGCGTGGATGCCTCCGGCGTCGCCTCCCACATCAGTGTTGCTGTCCCGGCAGCTGATGCCGCCCTCCGGATCCTGTGCGCCTCCTTCCCGCTCAGCTGTCCCATTAACGTCGTCGACGGCGGCGCCACCCGCGCCGCCTCCGTCCGCGCCGCGCTGAACGCGCTCCCCACAGACCTCGACGCAGTGCTGGTCCACGACGCGGCCCGGGCCCTGGCGCCTGCCCAGGTGTTCCACCGGGTGGTTTCGGCCCTGGCCGCCGGAGCGCAGGCCGTGATCCCGGCGGTCCCCGTGGTGGACACGGTCAAGTCCGTGGAGGCCACCGACGGCGACGAGGCAGCGCGTCACCGGAACTCCGGACCGCTCCACACTGCGGGCCGTGCAGACACCGCAGGGATTCGACGCCGCGCTGCTGCGCCGCGCGCATGCCGAGGCAGCAGGGTGGAACGAAGCGCGGGCGGCGGCGGTCACCGACGACGCCATGCTGGCCGAAAGCCTCGGCGTTCCCGTGCACGTGGTGGAAGGCTCCGCCATGTCACTCAAAATCACCACGCCGCTGGACCTGCTGCTCGCTGAAGCCGTGCTGTCCAGCGGATCCAGCATGCAGGAGGACTAACACTGTGGATTACCTTCCCCGCACCGGCATCGGAACCGATGTCCATGCCTTCGCCTCCGACGACGCTCCGCGGCCCCTCTGGGTGGCGGGGCTGCTGTGGGAAGGTGAGCGCGGGCTAGCCGGCCACTCCGACGGCGACGTCGTCGCCCACGCCGCCGCGGACGCCCTGTTCTCCGCGGCGGGAATCGGGGACCTCGGCACCCACTTCGGCACCGACCGCCCGGAGTACGCCGGCGCGCCGGGAACCGTGCTGCTCACCGAAGCGGCCCGCCTGGTCCGCGCCGCCGGGTTCCGGATCGGAAACGTATCAGTGCAGCTGATCGGCAACCGGCCCAAGTTCAGCCCCCGCCGCGCCGAGGCTGAGGCCGTGCTGAGCGCGGCGGCGGGAGCGCCGGTGAGCGTTTCCGCCACCACCACGGACGGACTGGGCTTCACCGGCCGCGGTGAGGGAATCGCCGCCGTGGCTACCGCCGTCGTCGCCGCAGGCTAGCGGCGTAACGCGCTGGCGGACCGGGCAGCGGGGCGCGGTAGCCTAGAGCAGTGAGCCTGAGATTCTATGACACAGCAACCGCGCAGGTCCGGGACTTCGAACCCTTGGTTCCGGGGCAGGCCAGCCTGTACTACTGCGGCGCCACCGTGCAAGGACTGCCGCACGTGGGGCACATCCGCTCC
The DNA here is from genome assembly GCF_031988865.1 of Arthrobacter sp. Taxonomy (NCBI): domain Bacteria; kingdom Bacillati; phylum Actinomycetota; class Actinomycetes; order Micrococcales; family Micrococcaceae; genus Arthrobacter; species Arthrobacter sp. The sequence continues at coordinate 15,380 of NZ_DALZXY010000038.1, read as the reverse complement.
GCCATCGCCTTTGACCAGCTCACCCGCTGGCTGCAGGCCCGCGGCTACCGGGTGACCGCAGTCCGGAACGTCACGGACATTGATGACAAGATCCTGGCCAAGGCCGCCGCATCGGTTGGTGCGGAGCCGGCTCCCGGCGTCGTTCCGGACGAACCCTGGTGGGCACTGGCCTATCGGTTCGAGCAGGAATTCTCCCGCGCCTATGACGCCCTCGGCGTGCAGCGGCCCACCTACGAGCCGCGCGCCACCGGCCACATCCCCGAAATGCATGCGCTGATCCAGCGCCTGATCGATGCCGGCCACGCCTACCCTGCGCTGGACAGCTCCGGCGACGTCTACTTCGACGTGCGTTCCTGGCCTTCCTACGGGGCGCTGACCCGGCAGGATATTGATGACATGCAGGCAGCGCCCGACGCCGACCCGCGCGGCAAACGCGATCCGCGGGACTTCGCGCTGTGGAAGGGCCACAAGGATTCCGATCCTGAAACCGCAGCCTGGGACAGCCCCTGGGGCCGCGGCCGGCCGGGCTGGCACCTGGAATGCTCCGCCATGGTGACCAAGTACCTCGGTCCGCGCTTCGACATCCACGGCGGCGGGCTGGACCTGCGCTTCCCCCACCACGAGAACGAAATGGCGCAGTCGCAGGCGGCCGGAGACGGCTTCGCCAACTTCTGGATGCACAACGGCATGGTCACCTTCGAGGGCGAGAAGATGTCCAAGTCCATCGGCAACACCGTGAGCCCGGCGGAAATGCTCGCCCAGGCCTCGCCGCGCGTCGTCAGGTACTACCTGGGCCAGGCCCACTACCGGTCCGTGCTGGATTACCGGCCCACCTCACTGCAGGAAGCAGCTGCGGCTGTGGAACGGATCGACGGTTTTATCGCGAAGGCCGCGGCCAAGGTGGGCGACGAGGTGCAGGGCAGCGCCGCCGATCTGCCCGCCGCGTTCGGTGCCGCCATGGATGACGACCTGAACGTTCCGCAGGCCCTGGCCGTGCTGCATGAAACCGTGCGCACCGGCAACACCGCCCTGGCGGCGTCGGACCTGGAAACCGTCCGGACCGCGCTGTCCCAGGTCCGGGCGATGACCGGTGTCCTCGGCCTGGACGCCGTGCAGGCCGGAACTGCGGCATCCGGCCCGGAACACCAGGCCCTGGACAGCCTGATCCAGGACCGGCTGCGGGAACGCAGCGAAGCGCGGGGCGCCAAGGACTGGGCCCGCGCAGACGCCATCCGGGACGCGCTTGCAGCGGCAGGAGTGGTGGTCGAGGACACGCCCGACGGCGCGCTCTGGTCGCTGGAGGCGGGTTAGGACAGTTTGTTCCCGGCCAAGCGGGTTGGGTGTGGACCACGGCGGGGAACAGGCTGCGTAAACTAGAACCAGTGCTTTCTTCTACTTAAGGTGTAACCCATGGCCAATCACGGACGACCCGGCTCGATGCGCAAAGCCAAAAAGGGCCCCAGCCAGGGCACCGGTGGCCTCGGACGCAAGGCTCTTGAAGGCAAGGGCCCCACGCCCAAGGCCGAAGACCGCCCCTATCACAAGGCTTACAAGAGCAAGCAGCTCTCGGAACGCTCTGCCGCGAAGCACGGCGGCCAGCGCCCCGGCTCCCGGAACGCTCCGGCCAAGGGCAAGGTAGCTGAAGAGGTTGTCACCGGACGCAACTCCGTGGTTGAGGCGCTGCGCGCCGGCATCCCGGCCAAGGCACTGCATGTGGCCGTGCGGATCGACATGGATGACCGGGTCCGGGAATCGCTGAAGATGGCTACCGAGCGCGGGCTGCCGGTGATGGAAACCCACAAGCCCGAACTGGACCGGATGACCAATGAGGCCGTGCACCAGGGCCTGGTCCTGCAGATCCCGCCCTACGAGTACGCCGATCCGATCGACCTCGCCGAAGAAACGATCCAGGCCTGGAAGAAGGGGCACATCAAGAACGCGCCGCTGTTCGTGGCTCTGGACGGCATCACCGACCCGCGTAACCTCGGCGCCATCATCCGTTCCGCCTCAGCGTTCAGCGCCCACGGCGTGATTGTGCCGGAACGGCGTTCCGTCGGCGTTACCGCCGCAGCCTGGAAGACCAGTGCCGGCGCGGCCGTCCGCGTACCGGTGGCCCGGGCCGGCAACCTGAACAACACCTTGAAGACCTTCAAGAAGATGGGCATCTTTGTGCTGGGCCTGGACGGCGACGGGGATGTTTCCCTGCCCGACCTGGCTTTGGCCAAGGAACCGGTCTGCATCGTCGTTGGCTCCGAAGGCAAGGGACTTTCCCGGCTGGTCCGGGAAAACTGCGACCAGATCGTTTCCATCCCCATCGACTCCGCCATGGAATCCCTGAACGCCTCCATGGCCGTGGGCATCACCCTCTACGAGGTTTCCCGGCAGCGTTCCGCCTAAGCAGAGCGGAACTCCGGAGCGGCACCCCGGACAAGAGGTAATCAGAGGCAACTGAGGCAACTGAGGCAATATGGCACACGTCGTCACGGGAGGCAGGCTGACCCCGTCTGAACGGATCTCCCGGGCGTTCCCGCTGGGAGTCCAGACCAGCGTGGCCGGTGTCCCGGACGTGCCGGGAGCAGTCAACGTCTCCGTCTATGCTCCCGGCCTGGAAGCTGTGGAAATCTGGTTCGAGGAACGGCCCGGCCAGTGGCATCCTGTACTGCTCGAACGAAGGTCCGCCGGTGTCCATCATGGCCGGGTGGGCGGATTCCGTCCCGGGGTCCGCTACGGATTCTGGACGCACGGCGAGCCGCTGCCGGGGGCACCGGGAACCTTCCAGCTGCTCCTGGATCCCTATGCCCGGGGCATCGACACGGTACCGAGCGGCGACGGTGATCCGCTCTACTTCTCTGTGGCCACCAGCCCGGACTTCGACTGGGGCGCCGACGAACAGCCGCACACCCCGTGGCGGAACAGCATCATTTACGAAGCCCATGTCCGCGGGCAGAGCATGCTCAATCCCGCCCTGCCGGAGGAACTGCGTGGAACCTACGCGGGGATGGGGCATCCGGCCACCATCGGCTACCTCAGGGACCTGGGCATCACAGCGGTGGAACTGCTGCCGGTGCACTTCCACATCGATGAACCGCACCTGCAGAACCTCGGCCTGAGCAACTACTGGGGGTACAACACCCTCGGCTTCTTCGCACCGCATACCGGCTACGCCACGGCAGCCGCCCGGGCCGCCGGACCGCAGGCTGTGCAGGACGAGTTCAAAGCCATGGTGAAGGCCCTGCATGCAGCGGGCATCGAGGTGATTCTCGACGTCGTCTACAACCACACGGCCGAAGGCGGGCAGGACGGTCCGGTGCTTTGCTGGCGGGGCCTGGGGGAGAAGGTCTACTACCGGCACAACGCTGAAGGGCTCTACCTGGACACCACGGGCTGCGGGAACACCCTGGACTTCAGCGAACCGCGGGTTATCCAAATGGTCCTTGATTCCCTGCGCCACTGGGTCCGGGAGTACCACGTGGACGGGTTCCGCTTCGATCTGGCCCCCACCCTGGCCCGCGACGCCGAGAACCGGTACGACCGCCGGCACCCGCTGCTCGTGGCCCTGGCCACGGACCCGGCCATGCATGGCATCAAGCTGATTGCCGAACCCTGGGACCTGGGACCGGACGGCTGGCAGACCGGGAACTTCCCGCCGGGATGGGCCGACTGGAACGACCACTTCCGCGACACCGTCCGCGACTTCTGGCTCGCGGACCAGGCCGCCCAGGCCGCCGGCGGAACCGCGGGTTCCCTGGCCCGCCTCGGCGGAGCACTGGCAGGTTCGGCGGAACTCTTCGCCCGCTCCGACCGCAGCCCGCTCTCCTCAGTGAACCTGGTGACTGCCCACGACGGCTTCACCATGGCAGACCTCACCGCCTATAACCACAAGCACAACGACGCCAACGGTGAAGACAACCGCGACGGATCCGATCACAACCGCAGCTGGAACCACGGCGTTGAGGGGCCAACCGACGACGCCGGGGTCCAGGCCCACCGGGCGCAGACGGCACGGAACCTGATGGGAACGCTGCTTTTTTCGGTCGGCGTGCCAATGATTACCGCCGGCGATGAAGTGGGGCGAAGCCAGCGCGGGAACAACAATTCGTACTGCCAGGACAACCGGATCAGCTGGCTGTCCTGGGATTTCGACGACGAAGCGCAGCGCATGCTGGAGACGACCAAGCGGCTGCTGCGGATCCGGCGGGAATTCCTGGCCCGGCAGCCCTACGCCTTCCCCTCGGATTCACGCGGCGCGTTCCTGCTCTGGTTCAGCGCCTCCGGAGAGCCCATGACCGAAGCCGGCTGGCATGACCCCGAAAACCGGGTGCTGGCCCTGCTGCTCGGATCGGAACAGGGCGAACACGCCGGCCTGGTGGTGATTAACGGCCAGGCTGAGCCGGTGGACGTTGTCCTGCCGGGCAGGGATACCCTGCACGCCAGCGGCGTCGAGATCGAGGAGGGCCAGCTGTACGAACTCCTCCTCACCACCGCTGACCCGGACGGGCGCCGGGCCGGAGCCCGGCTGGCCGCCGGCGAGAAGGACCGCGTCGCCGCGAACTCGATCAGCGTCTACCGCGCCTAGGCGTTAACCACCAGTCCCAGCTCGGCTTTGGCCGCCAGGCCCGGGTGCGTCGGCAGGACCCGGGCGGTGTAACCAAACGGTCCGGCCTGCTCAATGCGGATACTGCCCGAGTAGAGGTATCTGCCGGAGCCCAGGTCTTCGCTGACGGCGAGATCCTGGAACTGGTACTCGCTGAGCCTGTCGTTGCCGGAGACCCTCCCATAGGCGATTTCGACCACCACGTCCGCGGGCTTCAGCGAGCCCAGCCGCACATATGCCTGGATGTTGAGGCTGTCGCCGATCTGCGGGGCATCGCTGATGCCGATCGAATCCACATGTTCCACGGATACTCCGGACCACCCCTCCCGGACCTTTAGGATCCAGGCGGCCAGCTCCTTCGCTGCCTGGTACTGGTTGGCGGCTGCAGCCCGTCCGGATTGGCAGGCCGGCCGGTAGAGCCGGTTGACGTAGTCACGCAGCATCCTGGTGGCGGAGACCTCAGGGCCCAGCTCGGCCAAGGTGTGCTTGACCATTTCCAGCCATTCGCGCGGCAGCGAATCCCCAGGTGCTTCCGACGGCCCGGCGGCTCCGGCGGCGCCGGGCAACTCGGCTCCGTAGAAGAGCGGGGTGACGGCATTCTCCAGCAGGTCATAGAGGGCAGCCGCTTCGATGTCGTCGCGCTGGTCTGCCGTGTGCAGTTCCCGTGTCTGGGTTCCCTCCCGGGGGTTCGCCGACGGGATTGCCCAGCCGTTGGCGCCGTCGAACATCTCGTCCCACCAGCCGTCCATGATCGAGACGTTCAGCCCGCCGTTGATTGCGGCCTTCATCCCGGAGGTGCCGGAAGCCTCCAGCGGCCGGATGGGGTTGTTCAGCCAGACATCGCAGCCCGGGAACAGGGTGCGTGCCATGGCGATGTCATAGTTGGGCAGGAAAACAATCCGGTGCCGAACCTCCGGATCGTCGGTGAACTGCACCAGGTCCTGGATCATGCGCTTGCCCATCTCATCCGCGGGGTGAGACTTGCCCGCCACGATTACCTGGACGGGCCGGGTCGGGTGCAGCAGCAGGGCCTTGAGCCGGTCCGGATCCCGCAGCATCAGGGTCAGGCGCTTGTAGGTCGGCACCCGGCGGGCAAATCCGATGGTCAGGATGTCCGGATCCAGCACATCGTCGGTCCAGCCGAGCTGGGCATCGGAAGCCCCGCGTTTGCGCCACGCGGACCTGACCCGGCGCCGGACGTCGTCGATCAGGTTGCTGCGCATCCTCCGCCGCAGGTCCCAGAGGGCCTCGTCGCTGACCTCGTAGGCCCGTGCCCAGTCGCGGTCGTGGACCGCTTCCACGCCCAGCTGCTGCTTCGCGAGCTCCGCGACTTCGGGATCCACCCAGGTGGGTACGTGCACACCGTTCGTGACCGAGGTGATCGGGACTTCGGAGACATCGAAGCCGGGCCACAGGCCGGAGAACATCTCCCGGGAGACCTGGCCATGGAGTTTCGCCACGCCGTTGGCCCGCTGGGCCAGGCGCAGCCCCATCACGGCCATGTTGAACATATTCGGGTCGCCGCCCTCGTAGTCCTCGGCGCCGAGGGTCAGGACCTTGTCGGTGGGCACCGACTGCGCCAGGCCGGCGCCGAGGAAATGGCGCACCACGGCCACGTCGAAGCGGTCGATGCCCGCCGGGACCGGAGTGTGCGTGGTGAAGATGGTCGACGCCCGGGCAGCGGTGAGGGCCTCCTCCCAGCTCATCCCGGTATCCATCAGTTCCCGGATGCGCTCCACGCCAAGGAACCCCGCGTGGCCTTCATTGGTGTGGAAGACCTCCGGGGCGGGTGCCCCGGTCAGCCGCTCGAACACCCGCAGCGCCTTCACGCCTCCCATTCCCAGCAGCAGTTCCTGCTGCAGGCGGTGGTCACCACCGCCCCCGTAGAGCCTGTCGGTGATGCCACGGGCGGCGTCGTCGTTGCCCCGCACATCGGCATCCAGCAGCAGAAGCGGGACGCGGCCGACGTCGGCACGCCAGATCTGCGCCATCAGGTGCCGGCCGTTGGGCAGGGGCAGGCTGATGCGTGCCGGGGTCCCGTCCTCCTCGCGCAGCAGGGTCAGCGGCAGCCCGTTCGGGTCCAGCACCGGATAGGTTTCCTGCTGCCAGCCGTCCCGGGACAGTGACTGCTTGAAATAGCCGGCCTGGTAGAGCAGGCCAACACCCACCAGTGGAACCCCCAGGTCCGAGGCGGACTTGAGGTGGTCGCCGGCAAGGATGCCCAACCCTCCGGAGTACTGGGGCAGGACAGCACTGATGCCGTACTCCGGCGAGAAGTAGGCGATGACCCGCGGCGCATCCTCACCAAGTGACTGGTACCAGCGCGGAGCGGTGAGGTAGTGCTCCAGATTTTCGTCGAGTTCACGGATGCGTTCGACCAGCGCGGTGTCGGAGGAGATGCGTTCGAGAGTCTGCCGGCTGACCGAGCCCAGGGCACGGACAGGGTCATGCCCGCTGGCCGCCCAGATCTCCGGATCGAGGTCCTGGAAGAGTGCTCTGGTCGGCTCATGCCAGCTCCAGCGCAGGTTGCCGGCAAGCCTGGCCAGCGGCGCAATCGTATCGGGGAGGACAGTACGGACGGTAAACCTTCGGATTGCCTTCACCCCCGTTAGGCTAGCGCAGTTGACCCCCTGAGTGCTGCGGGTCACACCAAAGCGGAGGAAAAACGCGGCCGGAATTCACCCGGATCCGCTACCCGCCGCTCACCTGCGGGAACATTTGCGGCGAAGCTCTGACCTGTGACGATGCAGCAAAAGGTACGTGCCCTTAGCAATCTGCCCTGATTGTCGCTAACGTCTAGTCTGTGACCACTTCCAGCGCGTTGTCATCTGATGTCCAGCCCGCCACGGAACTCCGGTTTGGCCGGATTCCGATTGTTAACGTGTCTCCGGTGATTGAGTGCGGCCGGTTTGCCGCCAAAGCCGTCCCGGGAGAGGACCTCGTGATTGAGGCCACCGTCTTCCGGGAAGGGCACGACCTTGTGGGGGTCACCGCTGTGCTCCATGACCCTGCGGGCCGGGAGGTCCAGCGCCACCGCATGCACCCGGTGGGGCAGGGCCTGGACCGGTGGAAAGGCCTGCTCCGGCCGGAAATTCCGGGCGACCACACCTTCACAGTCGAGGGATGGGCCGATCTCTACGGCACCTGGCACCACAATGCCGCGGTGAAGATCGCGGCGGGAGTCGACGTCGAACTGATGCTCGCCGAAGGTGCCGCGCTGTTCAGCGCCGCCGCCGCAGGGCGGAGCACGGCGGACGCGGACGTCCTCCTCGAAACCGCACGGGTCCTTGGCGATGCCGCCGTGGACGCCACGGCCCGCCTGGCCGCAGCCGGCAGGAGCGAGCTGACCGAAGTCCTGGACCGTGAACCTATCCGCGACCTCGTGACGTCGTCGCGAAACTTCCCGATCAAGGTGGAGCGCGAGCGTGCCGGACGCGGCGCCTGGTACGAATTCTTTCCCCGGTCGGAGGGCGCGGTCTTCGACCCGGCGACTGCGTCCTGGACCTCCGGAACCTTCCGCTCCGCCGCCCGCAGCCTGGACCGCGTCGCGGGCATGGGTTTCGACGTGATTTACCTGCCCCCGGTCCATCCGATCGGCGCCACGCACCGGAAGGGGCCGAACAATACCCTGGTCGCCGGTCCGCAGGACCCCGGGTCGCCCTGGGCCATTGGCGCAGCGGAGGGAGGCCACGACGCCATCCATCCGGATCTGGGTACGTTCGAGGATTTCGACCACTTCGTTGACGCAGCGTCCCGCCTGGGGCTCGACGTCGCGATCGACCTCGCGCTGCAGGCCTCGCCGGACCACCCATGGGTCACCCAGCATCCCGAATGGTTCACGACCCGGGTGGACGGAACGATTGCCTACGCGGAGAATCCGCCGAAGAAGTACCAGGACATCTACCCGCTGAACTTCGACAACGACTACGCGGGCCTCTCCCAGGAAATCCTGCGGATCGTGCTGATGTGGATCAGCCACGGGGTGAAGATCTTCCGCGTGGACAACCCGCACACCAAGCCGCTGCGCTTCTGGGAGTGGCTGATCACCACGGTGAACCGCCAGCATCCCGACGTCGTTTTCCTCGCCGAGGCGTTCACCCGCCCGCCGATGATGCATGCCCTGGGCATGGCCGGGTTCCAGCAGTCGTACACGTACTTCACCTGGCGGAACACCCGGCAGGAGCTGGAGGAATACTTCACGGAGGTCTCGCACGAATCGGCAGCCTTCTTCCGGCCCAACTTCTTCGTGAACACCCCGGATATCCTGACCGAGTTCCTGCAGTACGGCGGCCCGCCCGCTTTCAAGATCCGGGCCGTGCTGGCATCCACGGCCAGTCCGCTGTGGGGTATGTATGCCGGGTTTGAACTCTATGAACACGTGGCCCGGCCGGGGGCCGAGGAGTACCTCGACAACGAGAAGTTCGAGTACAAGCAGCGAGACTTCGCTGCAGCCGAGGCGGAAGACCGCAGCCTGGCCCCGTACATCACCAGGCTCAACCAGATCCGCCGGGCACACCCGGCCCTGGGCGACCTGCAGAACCTCACCGTCCACTCAAGCACCGACGAAGCTACGGTGGTCTACTCCAAGCACAAACTGGCCCGGTTATCCGATCCAAGCAGTAAGGACACACTCATTATTGTGGTGAACACAGATCCGCACAGCGCACGTGAATGCACTGTGACCCTGGACCTCGAGGCCCTCGACCTGGACCCGCAGGACTTCAACGAAGACGGGACGTTCTGGGTTGACGACCTGCTCAGCGGCGCCAGCTGGCGCTGGGGCCAGCACAACTACGTCCGCCTGGATGCCCACTATGAACCGGCGCATATTCTCGCAGTACGGAGGGCACACTAGTGGTAAATCCGTTCCCGCTTCACGCCCCCGGGTTAACCAATGACCCGAACTGGTACCGGAAAGCAGTTTTCTACGAGGTCCTGGTCCGCGGTTTCCGCGACTCCAACGGAGACGGCAACGGCGATTTCACCGGCCTGATCGACCAGCTCGACTACCTCCAATGGCTCGGGGTCGACTGCCTCTGGCTTCCCCCGTTCTTCAAGTCCCCGCTGCGCGACGGCGGGTACGACATCTCTGACTACTACGACGTGCTCAGCGAGTTCGGCACCATCAGCGACTTCAAACGGCTGGTCGCAGAGGCCCACGCCCGCGGACTGCGCGTTATCATCGACCTGCCGCTGAACCACACCTCGGACAAGCACCCGTGGTTCGAAGAATCCCGGAACGACCCGGAGGGACCGTACGGGGACTTCTACGTCTGGTCCGACACTGACCAGAAGTACGAAGACGCCCGCATCATCTTCGTCGACACCGAAGAGTCCAACTGGGCCTTCGACCCGATCCGCCGCCAGTTCTACTGGCACCGGTTCTTCAGCCACCAGCCGGACCTGAACTTCGAAAACCCGAAGGTCGTCGAGGCGCTGTTCGACGTCGTCCGCTTCTGGCTGGACCAGGGCATCGACGGGTTCCGCGCAGACGCCATCCCGTACCTCTTTGAGGAAGACGGCACCAACTGCGAGAACCTGCCGGAGACCCACCGGTTCCTGAAGGACCTGCGCACCATGGTCGATGAGAACTACCCGGGCCGGGTGATCGTGGCCGAAGCTAACCAGATGCCACATGAGGTCGTGGAATACTTCGGCGACGAAACCGGGCCCGAATGCCACATGTGCTTCCACTTCCCGATCATGCCCAGACTCTTCTATGCGCTGCGGGATCAGAAGGCGGCACCGATCGTGCAGACCATGGAAGAGACCCCGGACATCCCGCAGGGCGGGCAGTGGGGCACTTTCCTCCGGAACCACGATGAGCTGACGCTGGAAATGGTCACGAACGAGGAACGCCAGGCCATGCTCGGCTGGTACGCCCCGGACTCCCGGATGCGGGCCAACATTGGCATCCGACGCCGGCTGGCGCCACTTCTGGATAACTCACGCGCTGAGATCGAACTGATCCATGCGCTGCTGCTGTCCCTGCCGGGCAGTCCGTTCCTCTATTACGGGGACGAGATCGGCATGGGGGACAACATCTGGCTGGAAGACCGCGATGCTTCCCGTACCCCGATGCAGTGGAACCCGGACCGCAACGCGGGTTTCTCCACTGCCGACCCCGGCAAGGTCTACCTGCCGGTGGTGCAGTCGCTGGTTTACCACTACAACCACGTGAACGTGGAAGCGCAGCTGGCCAGTTCAAGTTCGCTGCTGCACTGGATGCGGCAGATGATCATGGTCCGGCGCACGCACCCTGCCTTCGGGATGGGTGCGTACCGCAACGTACCGACCGACAGCGAGGCCGTCCTGGCCTTCCTCCGCGAACTTCCGGAGGACAACCCGGAGGGTGAGGTGGGGGAGACGATGTTCTGCATCTTCAACCTCTCCCAGCACCCGGTGGCCGCCACGGTGAGCCTGCCGGAGTTCGCCGGACGCGGGCTGCGGGATGCCTTCGGCGGAACGCCGTTCCCTTCCTTTGGCGAAGACGGATCAATCACCCTGACCCTGGGCAGCCACGATTTCTTCTGGCTGCGGCTCCGCTCGCCGAAGTCCAACCCCAGCTCACCGCAGACCGAAGCAATTCCGCTGATACTTGCCCCGGAGGCCACGTCGAGATGAGTGAAACCATTCCGTCCCTGCCCGAACTTCTGACTGCCTGGCTGCCCCGGCAGCGATGGTTTCCGGCCAAGGGACGGGATGTGAGCCTCAAACGGGTCGGCGGCATCCAGCTGGAGGATCCCGAGGGGCTCGTGGAACTGCACGTGCACTTCGTCGCCGTCGAATCCGGCCGCCGTGTGGACGTGATCAGCGTTCCAGTCAGCACACGTTCCACCCCGGACCCGGACCTTGAGGCGGCGCTGGTTGGCCCAGTGGAGCACCCGGACCAGGGCCAGCTGTGGCTCTATGACGGAACCGCGGACCCGGTGTTCGTCACAGCCTGGCTGGAGACGATGCGCTCGCAGTCCAACTCCCTCGACGGGCGGACGCACGGCTACGCCATGGGCGGGTTCGCTGACTGGGAGGCTTTCGCCGGGCCGCTGCCGATCCAGGTCCTGAAGGGCGAGCAGTCCAACACCTCGGTGATCGCCATGACAGCCGAGGCGCCGGTTATCGTGAAGTTCTACAGGGTGCTGGCGGCCGGGGAAAGCCCGGATGTCCTGGTCAGCGCGAAGCTGACCGCCGGCGGCTCGGAGGATGTGCCGGCGACCCTCGGCTGGCTCACCGGCAGCTGGGCCGATGTGTACGACGGCGAGGCAGCCACGTGGGTGACCGGCGACGTGAGCGTCCTGCGCGAATTCGTCCCGAGCAGCGAAGACGCCTGGCGCACCGCGTCCTCAGCCGCCGTAGCCGGCCGGGACTTCACCGCTGAAGCCGAGGAACTGGGGGCCGTCACCGGCCGGATCCATTCCCAGTTGGAAGCGGCCTTTGGGGCCAGACAGCCGCTCCCGGCGGAACGGGCAGAGTTCATTGCCTCGCTGGTCCGCCGGATCCGGTGGGAATGGGATGAAGCCCGCAGCTACGTTGGGCCCTACGACGACACACTCGACCGCCTTTTGGACGCCGTCGGGGAGCTGGACGCGCTGCCGAACCTGCAGCGCATTCACGCCGACTACCACTTGGGACAGGTACTGCATTCCGCTGCGCGCGGCTGGACCGTGCTGGACTTCGAAGGTGAGCCGCTGCGCCCGGCTGCGGAACGCAGCGTGCCCGACGTTGCCCTGCGCGACGTCGTCGGTATGCTCCGCTCGATCGACTACGCCGGCGCCGTCGCGGTAATTGGCTCCTCCGGTGCAGGGCCGGAGGAAGCCGGCGACCTGGATGGGCGCCGCGCCTTGGCTGTGAAGTGGGCGCAGAGCGCCGCCGATGCCTTCCTGCGCGGATACGAGAAGGAAACCGGCACCGTGGTCAACCGCTCGGATCCGCTGTTCCGCGCCCTCTGGCTGGACAAGGCCCTGTACGAAGTTGTCTACGAAATCCGTAACCGCCCGGCCTGGATCGAGGTGCCGGCAGCGGCGGCCCGCCAGGTGCTGGAAGAACTCAGGTTGCAGCAGGACCCGACGAAAGGCCAGGAAGAGAACCCCGTGAACAAGACCCCGAAGCCTGAACCCGCCAAGCATGAGCCCGCCGGAACGGTACCGCCCGCCCGGCAGGCCGAAGTGCAGGAGTCCGCACCGCAGGCCGCCGCTGACGACGTCGCGGGTTCGACCCTGTCCTCAAGGGCCGAACCAGGACTGCGCTCGCCGTCGGACCCCGCAGCCGTGCAGGCACCGGCTGAACCGCCGGTTCCGGCTGGGGCTGACCCGCTGCCGGTTTCGGAAAACATCCTTGCTTCGGTCTCGCACGGCACCTACTACCAGCCCCATGCCGTGCTGGGAGCGCACCTGGACGACCATGGCACCGTGACCATCCGTACCCTCCGCCCGCTGGCCAGCGAAGTGACCGCGGTGACCCCGCAGGGACGGGTGCCCCTGCAGCATGAGTACAACGGCATCTGGGTAGGCACGGCGCCCGCGCCGGCACCCGGCCAGGTGCCGGACTACCGGCTCGAAATCGCGTACGAAGGGCACCCCGCCACCACTGTGGACGATCCCTACCGGTTCCTTCCGAGCCTCGGCGAAATTGACCTCCATCTCATCGGCGAAGGCAGGCATGAGAAGTTGTGGACCGTGCTGGGAGCAAATCCGCACCATTACAACTCAGTCCTGGGCGAAGTCGACGGCGTGAGCTTCGCCGTCTGGGCGCCGAACGCCCAGTCTGTCCGCGTGGAGGGCGATTTCAACGGATGGGATGGCCGGATCCACTCGATGCGGTCCCTGGGCAGTTCAGGGGTCTGGGAAATCTTCATCCCGGACGTGGATCCGGGCTCGCGCTACAAGTTTGAGATCCTCGGCCAGGACGGTGTGTGGCGGGAAAAGGCCGATCCGCTGGCCAAGGGAACGGAAGCACCGCCGCTGACCGGTTCCCGGGTTGTTGAATCCAACTACCGGTTCGAGGACGGGGACTGGATGGAGGCCCGCGCCCAGCGGGACCCCCACAACTCGCCGATGAGCGTATATGAGGTGCACCTCGGCTCGTGGCGGCTGGGCTTGGATTACCGCGAACTGGCGAAACAGCTGGCGGAATACGTCACCTGGCAGGGCTTCACGCACGTGGAGCTCATGCCGGTGGCCGAGCATCCCTTCGGCGGGTCCTGGGGCTACCAGATCACCAGCTACTTCGCGCCGACCGCCCGCTTCGGGCACCCCGATGACTTCCGCTACCTCGTTGATACCCTGCACCAGGCCGGGATCGGCGTTCTTCTTGACTGGGTGCCGGGCCACTTCCCGAAGGACTCCTGGGCCCTGGCGAATTTCGACGGGCAGCCCCTGTATGAGCACCCGGACCCCATGCGCGGCGAGCAACCGGACTGGGGAACGCTGATCTTTGACTACGGACGGCGGGAAGTGCGCAATTTCCTGGTGGCCAACGCTATCTACTGGCTGGAGGAGTTCCACATTGACGGCCTGCGCGTGGACGCCGTCGCCTCCATGCTGTATCTGGACTATTCCCGCCCGGCCGGCCAGTGGCGGCCGAACGCGTTTGGAGGCCGCGAAAACCTGGAGGCCATTTCCTTCCTTCAGGAGGTCAACGCCACCGCCTACCGGCGGGTGCCCGGCATCGTGATGATCGCCGAGGAATCGACGGCGTTCCCCGGGGTCACGTCTCCGACCAGCACGGGCGGGCTCGGGTTCGGCCTGAAATGGAACATGGGCTGGATGAACGACACACTCGAGTACATGTCCGAGGACCCGATTAACCGGATGTACCACCACGCGAAGCTCACGTTCTCGCTGGTCTATGCCTTCACGGAAAACTTCCTGCTGCCCATCAGCCACGACGAAGTTGTGCATGGCAAGGGATCGTTGCTGCGCAAGATGCCGGGGGACCGGTGGCAGCAGCTGGCGAACGTCCGTGCCTACCTCGCGTTCCAATGGGCGCACCCGGGCAAGCAGCTGCTCTTTATGGGCACGGAATTTGGCCAGGAGGCCGAATGGTCCGAGCAGTATGGGCTGGACTGGTATCTCACCGAGACACCCCAGCACCGCGGGGTGCAGCTACTGGTCAAGGAACTCAACGGGATCTACCAGCAGACGCCTGCACTCTATGACCGGGACAATGAACCGGCCGGGTTCCAATGGATCAACGAGAACGACGGCGCACGCAACGTACTCTCCTTTATCCGCTGGGATCACCAGGGGAATCCGTTGGTGTGCATCGCCAACTTCGCCGGCAGCCCGCATGAGTCGTTCCGGGTTGGCCTGCCGTGGGCGGGCCAGTGGGTGGAACGGCTGAACACGGATGCCGCGGAGTTCGGCGGCTCCGGGGTCGGAAACATGGGAATGGTGACGGCGGCTGAGGGGGCCTTTGAGGGCCAGCCTGCGTCTGCTGAACTTCGACTGCCGCCGCTCGGGGTGCTGTACCTGACTCCCGGGAAGTAACGGGCTTCGGGTGCCGGTGGCCCCGGGATTCCGGCACCCTGACGGGCGTTTGGTCCGACGGTTCGGACCAGGTCCAAACCGTGCTATAGTTGATATCCGCGAAGAACGAGGAATCGGGAAGCGCGCCGCAGGCCAAGATCGCCGGTTTGACACCGACGGGCCAGCGGCACTAAGATAGAAAAGTTGCTCCGGAGCGACGGAGAGCAAAAATTCCACGGAATTACAGCTCTCCCGGTGCCGGAAGTACCTGTTGTTTGAGAACTCAATAGTGTGCCAAGTTTATTGATACCAATTATTTTAAT
>NZ_DALZXY010000037.1:15184-30737 GCF_031988865.1 Arthrobacter sp. | reverse complement strand
GGGGTGCTTCCGACCCCGTGCTGTTCCTCCCCGGGCTGCCGCTTCCAGGGGTGCCGCCCTCCGGGGTGCCGCTTGCCGGGGCGCCGCCTTCCGCCGTGTCTCCGCCCGCGGGGCGTGTCCCCCGGCTGGAGCGGCCGCCCCGCCGAAGCAGTCCGACGGCGATCGGAAGGACGGTTAACAGCAGGACCCCCACAAAGATCAGGTCCAGGTTGTCCCGAATAAACGGGATCCGGTTTCCGAGGACGTAGCCGAGCAGTGTGACGCCGGCACCCCAGGCCGCGGCGCCAATCGCGTTGAAGGACATAAACGTGGCGTAGTGCATCCGTGCCACGCCCGCGACCACCGGGGTGAAGGTCCGGAGGATGGGGACGAACCGGGCCAGGATGACGGCCTTGCCGCCGTGGCGGGCGAAGAATTCTTCCGCCCGCGTCACGTTCTCCCGCTTGAAAACCCGGGATTCGGGCCGGTTGAAGACCACCGGCCCGGCTTTACGTCCGATGTAGTAGCCCAATTGATCCCCGGCAAAGGCGCACACTATGACGAACAGGATGAGCAGCCAGATATTGACCTGGATCACCCCGGCTGCCACGAGCAGTCCTGCCGTGAACAGCAGGGAGTCTCCTGGCAGGAAAAACCCGACCAGCAGGCCGGTCTCCACAAAGACGATGCCGCAGACCAGAAGCACCACCCACGGGCCAATGACCGGATCGGCCAGGAATACCTGGGGATCCAGCCAATCGGGAAGGATGGAAGACATGGCGGGCCGCAATACGCCCGGCGAGGCGGCCATGACGGAAATCACCTCCTCAGGGTATGCCATTAGGCACCGAACCGGCTGGGAGCACCGGTCTCCGAGGCGTGGCCTTCCCTGTTCGGAAGACTGTCCAACTTGACAGTGACTGCGCTCACAGGATTACCTAATGAACATTCGGTAAAGAAAAGTGAGGGTCCCATGACTGACATCGATGTCACCGCCCCGGCAGGCGAGGTCCGGCTGCCGCATCCCATTCTTGAACGTGATGCCACCTCCGAGTGGCTGGGCATCGATGTGGTCCGTCTAGCCGAGGGCGAGGCTGTGATCACCATGGAGCTGCGGCCGGAGATGCTTAACGGCTTCGCCATCGCCCACGGCGGCATGGTCTTCGCTTTTGCAGACACGGCCTTCGCCCTGGCCTGCAACCCCTTCGACGCGGACTCCCTCGCCGACATGGACACCATCACGGTGGCCTCCGGAGCAGACATCAACTTCATTTCTTCGGCCCGCGCCGGCGAGAGGCTCCGCGCCGACGCCGTCCGCCGCGCCGCGGCCGGACGCAGCGGTGTCTATGACATCCAGGTCACCGCCGAAGCACCCGACGGCAGCAGCCGGGTGGTCGCCGAGTTCCGCGGCCGCTCGCGCACCATCCCGAATCCCGCACGCCGGCGCTAAGCCCCACCCGCCCAGGCGGGCTCCTCCGCGTCTTCCGCTTTCGCTACCCAACCTGCAGAATCAGCCCCACCCCCTCTCCCACGAAGGTTCCAGCGCATGAATCCCGTCTCCCCCGTCAAGGCCACCGCCGCCGACCCCTCCACCCTCGACCCCGAGGAGCTGATGAGCCGGGACGAAATTGAAGCACTCCAGCTGACCCGTCTGCAGGAAACGCTGCGCTATGCCTATGAACGGGTGCCGCTGTACACCAAGAAGTTCGACGACGCCGGCGTCCATCCGGACGATCTCAAGGAACTCGCGGACCTCGCCAAGTTCCCGTACACCACCAAAGAAGATCTGCGCCAGAGCTACCCGTTCGGCATGTTCGCCGTCCCCATGGACCAGGTTGCCCGCATCCATGCCTCCTCCGGCACCACCGGCCGGCCGACGGTTGTCGGCTACACCAAGGGTGACCTGGACCGCTGGGGAACACTCGTGGCCCGTTCCTTCCGCGCAGCCGGCGTGAAATCCAGCTACAAGGTGCACAATGCCTACGGCTACGGCCTGTTCACCGGCGGGCTCGGCGCGCACTTCGGCGCCGAAAAGCTGGGCTGCACGGTGATTCCGATTTCCGGCGGCCAGACCGAACGCCAGATCCAGCTGATCCAGGACTTCCAGCCGGACACCATTCTCTGCACTCCCACCTACCTGCTGACCATTGCCGATGCCATGAAGAAGGCCGGGATCGATCCGCGGTCCACCTCGCTGAAGAACGCCGTCCTTGGTGCCGAGCCATGGACCGAGGAGATGCGCCACGAGCTCGAGGTCCTGCTGGACATCGATGCCTGCGACATCTACGGTCTGTCCGAGGTGATGGGCCCCGGAGTCGCCGGCGAATGCGTCGAGACCAAGGACGGTGCGCACATCTGGGAGGACCATTTCCGCCCCGAGATCATCGACCCGTTTGACGACACCCGGGTGCTGGCCGACGGCGAACACGGCGAGCTGGTTTTCACCTCCCTCACCAAGGAGGCCCTGCCGATCATCCGCTACCGCACACACGACCTCACCCGGCTGCTCCCCGGCACGGCCCGGCCGGGCATGCGCCGGATGGGCCGGATCACCGGCCGCAACGATGACATGATCATCCTCCGCGGCGTGAACGTCTTCCCCAGCCAGATCGAGGAGATCGCCCTGCGCATCCCCGCCCTGAGCCCGCACTTCCAGCTGGAGATCACCCGGCCGGACCGCATGGATGAGCTCACGGTTAAGATCGAGCGCCGCACCGAATCCGGCGCGGAGGAGTGCCTCGCCGCCGCCGCCGAACTCAGGTCCCAGATCAAGATCCACGTTGGCTCCTCCTGCACCATCAGCGTGGTGGAACCCGGTTCCCTGGCCCGCTCCAGCGGCAAGCTGCGCCGGATCTACGACCTGCGCAAAAAGACGGAAACCCCGTCCTAGCCACACGTCCGGTTGGCCGGTTTGGTCCGGCCAACCGAACGTTCATGGGAAAATATTCAGATGCCTAAGTCTCCGAGCCCCGCTGCTCCTCCGCCCGCCGGCAACGGCACCCGCCGGGGACGGCCGGGCTATGACCAGCAATCCGTGCTGAACATCGCCGTCGACGTCTTTAACCGGCACGGGTATGAGGCCACGTCCATGGGCATCCTCGCGGAGAACCTCGGGATCACCAAGTCCGCTATCTACCACCATGTGCCGTCCAAGGGGGACCTGCTCCGGCTGGCTCTGGAGAACGCCCTGGGCGGGCTGGAGGGGGTCTTTGACGATCCCCGCGCCTCGACCGGGCCCGCCGATGCCCGGCTGGAATTCGTGCTCCGCGGAACCATTCAGGTCCTGGCTGAACGCCTGCCGTTCGTGACCCTGCTGCTCCGTCTGCGCGGCAACACCGAGATCGAGCGGGATGCCCTCAAGCGGCGCCGCGAATTCGACCGCCGGGTCGCCCAGCTGGTGGAAGCCGCCCAGTCCGAGGGCTCGATGCGCAGCGACATTGATCCGCGCACCACCACCCGGCTGCTCTTTGGCACCATCAACTCGATCGTGGAGTGGTACAAGCCCGGTGGGCCCATCGGTGCGGCCAAGCTGGCCGACGACGTCATTTCCATGGCGTTCGACGGCCTGCACAAAAAGGCCTGACCGCTTCCTCCCGTCGAAGGCCTTCCCGCCTCAAGACTTCCCCACCCGCTGGACCTGCTGGCTTTTAGACGCAGAGAAGTTTTAGAGGCAGTGAAGCCCGCCTGGATTTCCAGGCGGGCTTCACTGTTCTGCGGGAAGTTAGGCGCGTTCCTTTTCCACCAGGGTCAGGACGTCATAGGTCGCGACGATCTCATCGTTCTGGTTGTGCAGGACGGCGTCCCAGGCCACCTCGCCGTACTCATCCGTCTCGCGCGGGGTGATGCGCTTGGCGGTCAGCGTGACGCGGATGGAATCGCCGGACGCCACCGGAGTGATGAAGCGCAGGTTCTCCAGGCCGTAGTTGGCCAGCACCGGTCCCGGAGCCGGTTCAACGAACAGCCCGGCGCCCCAGGACAGCAGCAGGTAGCCGTGGGCCACGATGCCGGGGAAGAACGGATTGGCTTCCGCAGCTTCCTGGTTGGTGTGGGCGTAGAAGGTGTCCCCCGTGGTGTTCGCGAAGGCGGTGATGTCCTCCAGCGTGACTTCACGCAGCTCCGAGGCCATGGCGTCGCCGATCTTCAGCGTGGCCAGGTCCTTGCGGAACGGGTGGGTCGCGTCGAAGTTCTGGTCTGCACCGGTGTGCCAGACGCCGGTGATCGCGGTCAGCATGTTCGGGGAGCCCTGGATCGCGGTGCGCTGCATGTGGTGCTTGACGGCACGGATGCCGCCCAGCTCCTCACCGCCGCCGGCGCGGCCGGGACCGCCGTGGACCAGGTGCGGCACGGGCGAGCCGTGTCCGGTGGAGGACCGGGCATCCTCGCGGTTGAGTACATGCACACGGCCGTGGTGGCCGGCGATGCCGATGGCCAGCTCGCGGACGGTCTGCGGATCGTTGCTGCAGACCGTAGCCACCAGCGAGCCGCCGCCAAGGGCTGCCAGGCGGACGGCGTCGGCCGTGTCTTCGTAGCCGATGACCGAGGACACCGGCCCGAAGGCCTCCACCGAGTGCAGCGCCTCTGCCTCGGCGTCGTCCCAGGTCAGCAGGATCGGGGCCATAAAGGCACCGTCTGCGGCCACTCCGCGGCTGCCATCCAGCTGGACGGTTTCGGGTGCGTCCAGGGTGCCATACGCGATCCGCGCACCGCTGGCCAGCAGTGCCTCGACGGAGGAGCGGACCCCGTCGCGCTGTTCGGTGGAGGCCAGGGCACCCATGGTGACGCCCTCTGCACGAGGGTCGCCCAGGACAACGCGCTGCTCGATCCGCTGGGCAGCGGCGGCAACGACGTCGTTCACCAGTGCCTTGGGGACGATTGCGCGGCGGATGCTGGTGCACTTCTGGCCGGCCTTGACGGTCATTTCGGTGACCAGGGACTTCACGTAGGCGTCGAACTCCGGGGTGCCGGGAACGGCGTCGGGGCCCAGGATCGAGGCGTTCAGCGAGTCGGTTTCGCTGGTGAAGCGGACGCCGCCTTCCACCACGTTGGAGTGGGACTTCAGCTTGTTGGCGGTCGACGCCGATCCGGTGAAGGAGACCATGTCCCGGTAGTCCAGGTGGTCCAGCAGGTCGCGGGCGGAGCCGGAGATCAGCTGCAGCGATCCCGCCGGAAGGATGCCGGATTCGATCATCAGGCGGACGGCGGCCTCGGTGAGGTAGCCGGTGGGGGTGGCGGGCTTGACGATGGTCGGCACGCCGGCCAGGAAGGCCGGGGCGAATTTCTCCAGCATGCCCCAGACCGGGAAGTTGAAAGCATTGATCTGCACGGCGACACCGGGAATGGAGGTGTAGATGTGCTCACCGATGAAGGAGCCATCCTTGGACAGGACTTCCGCGGTGCCGTCGATGGCCACGGTGGCGTTGGGCAGTTCGCGCCGGCCCTTCGACCCGAAGGTGAAGAGCACGCCGATGCCGCCGTCGATGTCCACCAGGGAATCGATTTTGGTGGCACCTGTGCGGGCGGAGATTTCATAGAGTTCCGGCCGGCGGCCGTTGAGGTACTGCGCCAGTTCCTTGAGCTTCAGGGCACGCTGGTGGAAGGTGAGGCCGGCCAGCCCGCGGTGGCCCACGGTGCGTCCGTGCTCGACGGCGGCGGCGGTGTCCAGCCCGTCGGTGCTGACCAGGGCCAGGAGTTCGCCGGTGCTGGCATCACGGACTTCGGCCGGGCTGGCAGCCGCCAGGCTGCCGCTCTCCGGGGTCCACCATTCGTCCTGGACGAAACTGGGGACGACTTGCACGTCTATGGCGGTTGAGGTCATCTTCGACGGACCCTTTCGATACTGGACGTTGGTTTCGGATCGCCCGGGAGGCCCCCGCCGTCCCGGCTGGAGCCGGGTGCGCACGCGGATAACTGACCGGACGGTCGGTAATCAATCCAGCCTACATGAGAGTGCGCTGGAGCACACCACCGGGGTATCCCCGGAGCTCGAAACAGCGAACGACGGCGGCACCCCCTCTCCAGGGGACACCGCCGTCGTTGATCGCAGCAGCACCGGGGCCGCGGCTCCGCAGGACGCGGTGCCGGGGCGCTGGTTACTTCTTAGACGTAACTACTTCATGTGCGGAACAACCACGGCACGGCCGCTGAGCTCGCCCGATTCCAGCTTCCGGTAGGCCTCGAGGGCGTTATCCATGCTGTAGAGCTCCACCTCGGGCTTGATCTGCCCGGCGCGGTACATCGCCACCACTTCATGCAGGTCTTCGATGGTGCCCCAGTAGGTGTTGGTCGTGGTCGACTCGTACGGGGTGGTGAAGAAGCTCCATTCGTACGATCCGCCGGCGATGCCAACCACAGTGAACCGGGACTGCGGTGCCATCGATGCGGCTGCAGTCTTGATGGTCGGAGAAACCCCGACGAAGTCGAACGCAGCATCCACGCCGCGCCCGCCGGTGATCTCCCGGATGCGTTCCACCTGGCCCTCGCCGCCGGGAACCACGATGGCCCCGGCAGCTTCGGCCTTCTGCATGGCCTCTTCCTTCATGTCAGTGGCAATCACGGTGGCGCCGGTGAGCGCCTTCAGGATCTGCACAGCCATCTGGCCCAACCCGCCGAGGCCGATCACCAGGGCGTATTTGCCGCCCCCAGCCAGGTTCGGCAGGGAGTTCTTGATGGCGTGATACGGCGTCAGCGCTGCATCGGAAAGCGGCGCAGCGGCGACGGGATCGGCGTCGCCCAGCGGGACCAGGTTCCGGACCGGGACCACTACATATTCAGCCATGCCGCCGTCGCGGCCCAGCCCCATGCCCAGGTAAGGGATCTCGGCGGCGTTCTCGCAGTAGGTGTCCTGTCCGCGGGAGCAGGCCTTGCAATGCCCGCAGCCCACCGGGCCGTAGACCAGGTAGGCGCCGCCGACCTCTACGCCGCTGACACCTTCCCCGAGTTCCTCGACCCAGCCGGAGTTCTCATGGCCCAGGACGAACGCGGGCGGAATCGACCCCGGCGAGCCTTCGGAAAAATCCTTATAGATTGCGACGTCGGAGTGGCAGGCACCGGCGCCTGCCACCTTCAGCAGGACCTCGCCCGGGCCCGGCTTCGGCTTTTCGACCTCCGTCAGGGACGGGAAAGTCTGCCACTTCTCAAATACAACTGCACGCATAATGCCTTCTTCTTTGAATCGGTGAGGCGAATTTTCGTCGCCATCCCCACTATATGCATAAACATCTAGTGGAGTCACAGTGGCCCTTCCCGGCGGGAGCGGAGGCTGCTAGGGTAAGCAGTGCTTCACGAGATGTGGCCTCCGCACCCGGCACCACCGGGCAGGAAAAGCTCCGACTGGCCTCACACCAACCCCATTGTTCGGCGGGTGGTTCGGATGACGAAGCGGCCCGCACCAACCGTTGCGGGCAAGGACAACCCATCAAAGGACAAACACTGTGGCTTACTCCAGTGACTCCCGCGTCCGTGTTCCCCCGGGCCGCACGGCGCCGGCACCCGCCCGCACCCCTTCCGGCCCCCAGAGCGGATACGACGACTGGATTGACGTGGAAGTGCACGCCGACCCAGAGCTCGACGTCATCGCCCTGGTGCTCGACGGCGCCCAACAGCTCGTGTGGCACCCGGACGTGGCGCGGGTGGCGCTCGCACTGGCTTCCGCGGCCGACTCCGCACAGTGGTGCCCGCGGCACTCGATGCTGCTGGTACCGGGTGGTTTCCAAAGCCCCGCAGGCAGCTCTTTTTTCTGCTTGGCCACTCTGGAGCGCCCGCACCGGTGCAGCGGGAAACCACTTCCGGCTGAGGCCGGGCTTCCCATGCCGCAGTAGCGGCTTCAGTCCAGCAGCCGGGCCCGGAGCCGGGCGAGGGTGTCCTCCCCGGTTCCGGCCGTACGCAGGTACGTTTCGGCATCGAGCACCCCCAGCACGTCCCGCAGTTCCTGCCGCGCGCCGGCATTTCGTATGGCGAGCTCGGCGTCGCTGAGGGGATGTTCACGCGGCTGCCGCTGGAGCCGGTGCCACTCGTTGATTCCCGCGGCGGCCTGCTGGTAGTCCCGCCAGATCTCCTCCTCCGCTGCTCCGGCGAGCTGCAGCAGGAGCAGGGTGACCAGGCCCGTGCGGTCCCGCCCCGCGGAACAGTGAATAACGACGCCGCCGGGAGGCGCATCCGCGAGGGTCCGGGCAATCGCGGCGAACTTCTCCGGCCAGCGGTGCAGGTTTTCGGGGTAGAACCGCGGTGAGTTCAGGTACGGGCCGGTCAGTGCGGTGAATTCCGGGTCGGCGGCTTCCTGGGTGGGCCGGTTCAGGAACCGGATGCCGGCAACTGCCGACGGCGGCACCACCGGATCGGTATCCCGCCGGCCGATTTCGGAGTCGTTGCGCAGGTCCACCACGGTGCGGACACCGGCGTCGTACGCCTGCTCCCAGCCGCGTGCCGTGATCCATTCGGCCCGGCCCATCCGGTAGATCCGGCCGGGCTGGAGCCTGCGTCCGCGCGCGACGGCGATCCCGCCGAGGTCGCGGGCGTTGACCGCGCCGTCCCAGTCCACCGTTCCGTTGCTGCCGCTGTTCATTGCCCCAGCCTAGGCGCAGGACATTTCGGGGAGGCCCGTGCCTCACGCAGGGACGGCGTTCCGTTCGGCGTGTGACGATCCAGCGCTGAGTGGGGACACCGTCGAGGCCTCACGGGCCGCGACGCCAATCGGTAACCTCGGGATAGGCGGAGAATCCGGCCGCCAGGTAGGTGGATACGGCGCCGGTGTTAGAGCTCTCTGCGCAGACAATGGCGCTCGATGAGCCCATCTCGCGAAGCGATGCCGCGGCCGCCCGCGTCATGATTGTGCCGTATCCGCGGCCGCGGTGCTCTTGATGCACCCCCATCGGCTCGATGAGGCCGGGACGCCCGGCGCCAGCAGACCATACCGTGGCGACGGCGACTGCACGACTGTCGTCATGGAGCGAGAGGATGCGCACGGCTTCGAAACATGGTCCCTCCGCTGCTGCCCGCCATCCAGCTACGAATTTGCGCAGCCGCTCGTCCGGCATCGGCGTTCCACGAAAAGCCGACCAGTGAACAGACACCCACTCATCAGTGCAACCTGGTTCGATGGTCTCGATCCGGTGACCGGCAACCTCGACAGTCGCTGCCAGATTACGCTGGAGCGGTGTCCACGGCTCGTCGGGTGACCACCCCTCCTTCGCGAGTTGCCCGGAGAGAGCTGACGCGCCGCGCGCCTCGATGGTTGCGCTTCCTGCATCGAGGACACCAGCGGCCGGCTCACCGACGTCCGCGGCGATGCGGACAGCGAGAGACTCGTCCTGGTGCCGGGCCGGGTCCATCGCGAATCGCAGCAGCTGGGGGCCATCGAGGAGCGCGATCGCCAGAACGGTGTCTCCATCCGACCACACCCGTGTCGCAGCGGCCGTGGCAGCAGCTCCACGCAGTGAGTACCAGCCCAAGTCGCCCGGATGCAGATGTAGTGGTCCCTCGTCGTACTGCCACTGCTTCAGCACGCCAACTATCTGATTGAGCTCGTTGACGTCAGGCGTTCTCACTTTGACGTCCATGAGTCCTCGTCTCCCATTCCTACAGAGCCAAACCGCACCATCGCTGTCACGCCGATCCGTGAAGGCAACGTTCCCCGGCATCTCCAGCCGCGAAGCCCCCAACCTAGCACTCCGGCTCAGGCCTGGTGCCAGCACGGCATCGAGCAGTCGGGGGCGGTTTGAGTTGCGCGGACGACAACCCCGGTTAACGCAGCAGCCCGCGTCCGGGAAGGACGCGGGCTGCTGGATGATTCGGGAGGTTAGCTCCAGTCGAAGAAACCCTTGCCGGACTTCCGGCCGAGTTCCCCGCGGGCCACCTTGTCCCGGAGGATCTGCGGCGGCTCGAAGCGCGGGCCGAGGGTGGAGGCCAGGTACTCCGCGATGCCGAGGCGCACGTCCAGTCCCACAATGTCCGTGGTTTTCAGCGGGCCGGTGGGGTGCTTGTAACCCAGGACCATGGCGGCGTCGATGTCCTCGGCGGAAGCCACGCCCTCTTCGACCATGCGCATCGCCTCGAGGGCAATGGCCACGCCCAGCCGTGAGCTGGCGAAGCCCGGAGCGTCGTTGACGACGACGGGTGTTTTGCCCAGGTCGGCAACCCAGGCGCTGGCTTCAGCAGCCAGTTCCGCGGAGGTCTGTTTGCCCAGCACCACTTCGATCAGTGTGGAGGCCGGCACCGGGTTGAAGAAGTGCAGGCCGCAGAACCGCTCCGGGCGCTGCAGCTTTCCGGCCAGTTCGGAGACGGAGAGGGACGAGGTATTGGAGGCGAGCCAGGCGTCGTGGTCAAGCTGTTCTTCCACGGCAACCAGGGCCGTGGCCTTGAGGCTGAAGTCCTCCGGCACCGCCTCGACCACCAAGCCGGCACCGGCAAAGTCGGCGTAGTCGGTGGACACGCTCAGCCGTGCGGTCAGGGCGTCGAGGGTTTCGCTGGTGGTGCCACGCTCAACACTCTTGGCCAGGTTTCCGGCTACCCGCTCATACGCGGCCTGGGCGGCGTCGGCGTCACGTTCCACAACGACGACGGCGGCACCTGCCGTGCAGAAGGCGTGCGCAATGCCTGCGCCCATACGGCCGCCGCCGAGGACACCGACCTTGGAGGGAACTGTCATTTCTTGTTCTTCCTTTCCAGGAATGCCTGCATGCGGTCGAACTTCGCCTCAGACTCGAAGAGGATGCCCTGGGCGAGCGTGTCGATCATGGGATGGGCTTCGGCCGGGGCAGCGAACACGGATTTGGTAATCCGCACGGCCAGCGGGTCCTGCTTGGCAATCCGGTCCGCCAGGGCATTGGCTGCCTCCAGCAGGTTCCCGGCGTCGTGCACTTCCGTGACCAGGCGGGCTGCGAGGGCTTCGTCAGCGTTCAGGACCCGGCCGGCAAGGAGGATTTCCTTGGCCAGCGGTTCTCCGACAAGTTCCTTCAGCCGCCAGGTGGCCCCTGCCGCAGCCATGATGCCGAGCGAGGTCTCCGGGTTCCCGATCTTCACTGACGGTGTGGCGATGCGGAAGTCGGCGGCGAACGCCAGCTCCGCTCCCCCGCCCAGCGCATAGCCGTCAAGGGCGGCGATCACGGGCATGGGCAATTTGGCGATCCGGACGAAAATGCTCGAGTTGATTCCGCGCAGGGCATCTTCCCGGCGGCGTTCCCGCAGCTGGGCGATATCCGCCCCGGAGGCGAACACCCCGGCCGTTCCGGAGAGGATCAGGATCTTCGGATCGCGTTCCAGCGCGGCGCAGAGTTCGTGCAGTTCATCGACCATCGTCTGGTCGATGGCGTTGCGGACCTCGGGCCGGTTCAGGACGGCGGAGACCCGGTCCTCGCCAACGGTGACCTGCAGCGTAGTAAACCCAGCGGCAATATCTGAGAAGTCAGCCACTAGACGGCCTCGAGTAGAAGTGCCGTGCCCTGGCCAACACCGACACACATGGTGGCGATGCCGTGGGACGCACCTTCACGTTCCATCCGGCCTAGCAGGGTGATCGCGATGCGGGAGCCGGAGGAGCCGAGCGGGTGACCCAGGGCGATTGCGCCTCCGTCGTTGTTCACAATGCCCTCATCCAGGCCGAGGCGGCGGATGCAGGCCAGCGACTGGGTGGCGAAGGCTTCGTTGAGTTCGACCGCGCCGATCTGGTCCAGCCGGATGCCGCTGCGCTGCAGGACCTTCTGCGTGGCCGGAACCGGACCGATGCCCATGATTTCCGGCGGTACGCCGGCGGAGGCTCCGTCCACGATCCGCGCACGGGCGGTCAGGCCGAGCTCCCGGATGGCGCGGTCGGAGGCAACGATGATGGCGGAGGCGCCGTCGTTCAGGGAGCTGGCGTTGCCAGCCGTGACGATCCCACCCGGCTTCACCACGGGGCGCAGCTTGCCCAGAACCTCCATCGAGGTGCCTTCACGCGGGCCTTCGTCGGTATCCACCACGGTCTCACCCTTGCGGCCCTTGACGGTGACCGGAACGATCTCGTCCTTGAAACGGCCAGCAGCAATGGCGGCCAGCGCTTTCTCATGCGAGCGGACGGCGAACGCGTCGGCATCTTCACGGGAGATATTGTCCGTGGACGCGAGTTCCTCAGCCGTTTCCGGCATGGAGTACGTCATTTTGCCGTCGCGGGACAGGTCGCCGGAGGCGAAGCGTTCGTTGGCGAACCGCCAGCCAATCGAGGTATCGAAGGTGTCACCGGGCTTCGCGAAGGCTTTGGTCGGCTTTTCGGTGACCCAGGGTGCACGGCTCATCGACTCCGTGCCACCGGCGATCACGATGTCCGCGGCACCTGCCTTGATCATGTGGGAGGCCATGATGATGGCCGAGAGGCCAGAGGCGCAGAGCCGGTTCACGGTAATACCCGGAACGGTGTCGCCGAAACCGGCCAGCAGCGCGGCCATCCGCGCCACGTTACGGTTCTCCTCGCCGGCACCATTGGCGTTACCCAGGATGACTTCCTCAACCACGGCGGGATCCAGGCCTTCGCGTGCAACGAGTTCGCGCAGCGTCAGTGCTGCCAGGTCATCGGGACGGACGCTGGAGAGCGCACCTCCGTAGCGGCCAACCGGTGTCCGCACTCCGCCTACGAGAAAAGCCTCAGCCATGTCTGCTCCCAAATATGTTGCTCAACTGCCGTCAGGCTGCGCTGCCCGCCCGGCCACCGGATTTACCGACCAATCGTTCACTTTAGCGTCCCACGTCACTTTACGGCCGGTCAACCTGATGACCTGCCGCCGAAACGGAGCCGTGAACACCGTCCCAGGGTTAGGCTTAGCCGCATTCGCGCTCCGAAAGGAATCCCATGTCCTTCCAGGCTTACCTCGACGCCGTCGAGGCTAAAACCGGACTCACGCCGCGCCAGCTGATCGATCTGGCTGCGTCAAAGGGGTTCGACGATCCAGCGGTGAAGGCCGGACCCATTCTCGAATGGCTGAAGGAAGACTACGGTTTGGGCCGCGGGCACGGGATGGCCATGGTCCACGTCATCCAGAAGGGACCGCAGATCGATGCGAAGCATGTAGGCGCCAAGGGCTCCCACAGGGATGAGTCTGCACTCCTCTGGCTGGACGGCAAGGACAGCAAGCCCGTGTAGCTCCTGCCGTTCGTGAAACGGTGGGCAGCACCTTCACGGACAGGATCCGTCCGCAATAACTGCCGCAACCCGGGCGGACTGCCTTAGCGTGGCCGCATGGCTTACAACATCCAGATCTGCATCGACGCTGAGAACGCCCACGCCCAGGCCGATTGGTGGGCACAAACCCTGGGCTGGCCCGTGGAAGACACCGACCAGGCCTTCATTGACCAGATGCTCGAAAAGGGCTTCGCCTCACCGGACGACCTCATCGAGCACAAGGGAGTCAGGATGTGGCGCGGCGGCTCCGCGATCCTGCAGCCGGTGCCACCGGCCTCCCCCGTGCCGCCGATGCGGATCCTCTTCCAGCCGGTCCCGGAACCGAAAACCGTCAAGGACCGGATTCACCTGGATATCCGTCTCTCCGGCGATGACAGGGATGCCGTCCGGGCGGACCTCGAAGCGCGGGGCGCGAAGTTTCTCTGGGAGGCCAACGAGGGGCCGCATGCCTGGTACACAATGGCCGATCCGGAGGGCAACGAGTTCTGCATCAGCTGATCTGCGGCAGGCCGTGCGGGCCGCGGTCGCGGCCCTACTGCTGCAGCAGCTCCGCCGGCACGGCGTAGGTGATCACAACGGCGAGCAGGTTCTTGGCTGCGTGCACGGCATAGGAGAGCATAAAGTTGTTCCCCGCCCAGAGGTAGACGCCCACCAGCACCGCCCCCATAG
This sequence comes from Arthrobacter sp., assembly GCF_031988865.1. Classification (NCBI taxonomy): domain Bacteria; kingdom Bacillati; phylum Actinomycetota; class Actinomycetes; order Micrococcales; family Micrococcaceae; genus Arthrobacter; species Arthrobacter sp. Next base: position 16,945 of record NZ_DALZXY010000037.1, on the reverse strand, counting down.
CCAGGTACGGCACCATCACCTGCAGGGAGAACTCGGCTTCCCCGGCCACATGGATGCCGGAGAACAGCAGCAGCGAGAGCAGGGCGCATACCCAGATGTTCCAGCGCCGGGACAATTTGCCGATCAGCAGGTGCCGGAAGATGTACTCCTCCACGAACGGCGCCAGCACCACGAACAGCGGAACCACCAGCCACGGCGAGACCGAGACGAGAAGGCTCTGGGCGGCTTCCTGGTTCAAGGCGGTCTGCGGCGGTCCGGTCAGCAGCACCAGGATCATCGTGGCAACCAGCATCGCGACCACGGCGAGAGGTATGACGCCGAGAGTCAGCCAGGGCCTGGTCGCCAGGATCCGGGCCTCCCGCACCACGTAGGCACGGGCCGCAATGAACGCCAGGACCGCACCCACCAGATAGAAGGTGAAGTTCACCGCGTAGGAAGCGAGCACCGGGTCCGGAATGACGGCGGTGACCGCGAGCGCCGCCGGTGTCAGGGCCAGGAGCAGCAGCGCAACAACGTAGTACCCCAGCGCCACCCCGTCGGAGCGGGTGAACCGGTAGCTCAGCGGGGGCTCTTCCAGGACCGGACGGCGTCGCGCCCCGGGCCCGGCAGGGAAGTCAGGTGTGGCCATCAATCCACAGTATCGGCCGGGTGCCCGGCAGGCATCACAGCGGCCTTGCCTCGGCCCGCTGCCGCCCTGGTTCAGGCTCCGGGTCCCGCAGCCGGATTCCGGAGTTCCCGGTCCAGCAGTGCGGCAAGGCCGTCAAGGATGAGGTCCAGCCCGAAGCCGAATTCCGCGCCGAAACTGTAGCCGGGATCCATCACGCGTTCCATGGCCGTTTCCGCTAAATACGGCAGCTCTTCCTCAGAGATGGACCGCATCATCGCTTCCATAACTTCCGGGTCCGACTCCGGTCCACCGACCGGCAGCCCGGCTTCCTGCAGGGCGAAGCCGTAGATGTAGCTGTCCAGCAGTGCGTAGGCGTGCCCGGCGCCGTCAACCGAGAACCCCGCCTGGCGCAACACACCCAGCACGGCATTGTGGTGCTGCAGATTGGCTGTTCCCGGCGTGGTCCGGGTTTCCAGAAGCCCAATGGACCAGGGGTGCCGGGTCAGGGCGCTGCGCATGGAATAGCCCCGTTGTTCCATCGCCGCCCGCCAGTTTCCCGCGGCGGAGGGCAGGTCCACTTCAGCGAAGACCAGGTCAACCAGGCCATCAAGGATCTCTTCCTTGTTCGCGACATGGTGGTACAGGGACATCGGTTTAACGCCCAGTGCCTGCGCAAGTGAACGCATGGTCAGGGCGGTCAGGCCACCGGCGTCGGCTATCTCCACAGCACAGTGCAGGACCGCTTTACGGGTCAGCTGTCTGCGGACCGTCGCACCGGAGGCCTTCCCACCGGACAAAGGAATCTGGTTCATTTGACCACACCCTACCGCATTCGTACTTAGTAAGATAGCGTCGGCCTTACTAAGTAAGGTTCGACGTCGCAGCAGAAACGCTCCTGAAAGGAACTCCAAAATGTCTGGTCTGGATGGTTCCAAATCCTCTTCCAAACCCATCTCTTCCGTCCCGGCCTCCGGGCGCATGCAGGCCGTGCTGCAAGAGGGCTATGGCGGCACCGAGGTCCTGCGCCTGCGGGATACCGCCCTGCCGGAATCGGCAGAAAAGGAAGTGCTGGTTCGGGTGCACTCAGCCGGCCTGGCCAAGGAAGCCTGGCACACGATGACCGGCACGCCGTATCTGCTCAGGGCCGCCGTTGG
>NZ_DALZXY010000037.1:0-15174 GCF_031988865.1 Arthrobacter sp. | reverse complement strand
CCGCGGCAGGCCGTGCTGGGGCGGAACCTGGCGGGAACCGTCGTCGCGGTGGGTTCCGGCGTCACCCGCTTTGCGCCCGGGGACACGGTCTACGGCATCGGCAAGGGTTCGTTTGCCCAGTACACAGCGGCACTCGAAAGCAAGCTCGCCCCCATGCCTGCCAATCTGGATTTTGACCAGGCCGCGGTGGTGCCGGTTTCCGGGCTGACCGCACTGCGCGCAGTCGACATTGCCCGGGTTTCCGCCGGCCAGAACGTGCTCGTCCTGGGCGCGGCGGGCGGAGTGGGGAGCTTTGGGGTGCAGCTGGCCGCCGCTGCCGGCGCCGAAGTCACCGGCGCCTGCTCCAGCAGCAAGGCCGGCTTTGTCCGCGGGCTTGGCGCCGCTCACACCCTTGATTACAGAACCGAGGACTTTGAGGCAGTACCGGACCGTTATGACGCCATTATCGACATCGCCGGCAACCCCTCGCTGGGCAGGCTCCGCCGTGCGCTGAAACCCGGCGGAACCGCGGCGATTGTTGGCGGCGAGGAAGGCGGCCGGCTGACCGGCGGCATGATTGAGCGCCAGCTCGGAGCCGCCATCCTCTCCCTCTTCGGGCACCAGCGGCTGAAGGGCGCGCTCGCCAAGGAAAGCGGCAGGGAGCTGGAACGGATCACTCCGCTGATCGAATCCGGAACCGTTACTCCCCGCGTCGACAGCCGTTACCCATTGGCTGACTTTGCGTCAGCGATGGAACGGCTCGAATCCGGGCAGGTGACGGGAAGTATCGTCCTGACTATCCGGCCGGACAGCTCGGACGGTTGACGGATCGGGCGACTGACAAATCGGACGACTGATGGCCGGCCACTGACCGCTTGACTGAACCCGCAAGGGCCTCACACCGTCAGTTCCGCCATGATCTGCGGCATGGCCTCGAGCAGTTCGCTGGCCAGGAAGCTGAGTGGGCCCTTCGAAGAGGAGAGCCTGTCCCCGGCCGCGGCATGCAGGTACGTCCCCCAGCAGGCCCCCTGGTCCGGAGAAGCACCCCGTGCCAGGAACCCGGCCACGGCCCCGGCGAGTACATCCCCACTGCCCGACGTCGCCAGGCCCGGGTTCCCCGCGGGAACCTCCCAGGCCCGCCCGTCGGGTGCGGTGATCCTTCCCCGGCTGGTAACGACGGCGCCATACCGGCGGGCGATTTCCGCAGCTGCCGCCGCGGCGTCCTGGACGTCGTCCTGGCCGAGCAGGCGCGCCGTCTCCGTCCGGTTGGGGGTGAGGACCAGCCGCCCGGCCAGGGTTTCGTGAATCCCGGCCAGGTCCCGGTACACCCCCAGCGCGTAGGCATCGAGTATCACGGCGGCGCTGCCGGGAATGTCACCGGCGATGCCCCGCAGCAGTTCGGCGGTGTCTTCGGCGTTATCCAGCCCGGGACCCACCACCACAACGTCGGCGGTCCCCAGATCCTCGGCCAGGGCTGCCTGCACAGCTGCACCGTCGATCCGGCCGCCGCGTTCCGGGAGCCCGACGGCGCCGCATTCCGGGAGCGCGACGGCGGAGGCCACGGCCACCGACTCCGCCACCGCGAGGGTCAGCCGTCCCGCCCCGGCACGGAGCGCGGTCCGGCCGGCCAGGAGGGCCGCCCCGGGCGTGCGGCGGGCGCCGCCGATCACCAGGACCGTGCCGCGGTCATCCTTGCCCTCGGCATCCCGGGGAACCTGCCATGCGCGCAGCGCTGCGGGAGTGATCAGCTCAGCGGGGGTGGACATCGTTCTCTCCCGAGTGTTCGGTGACCGGCGCTCCTGCCCAGGCCAGATGTTCCACTGCGTTGAATGCCGCAGCCACCCAGGTTCCGGTCCCGGACGGGCGGACCAGCCGGGTGAGCGATCCGTTGCGGACACTGTTCGTGGCGGCGATGTCCAGCAGCTCCGCTTCGGCCAGACCCTCGCAGACGTAGCGCATCAGCAGGATCACGGCATCGTGGCAGACCACCGCCACGCGCCGGCCGTCCTCGGCGTCGTCCAGGTCCCGCAGCAGGGAGCGCAGCCGCAGCGCAACGTCTGCCCAGGATTCCCCGCCCGGCGGCCGGTAGGCGAACTTCCCCAGCCGCTGCTTCCGCTGCGCTTCGATGGGATAGCGGGCGGCCACGCCGGCAGAGGTGAGCAGGTCCAGGATTCCCAGTTCCCGGTCCCGCAGCCGTTCATCGACCCTAAAGGGCGCTAGCCCCGCCAGTTCAGCGGTCTGCCGGGCACGCAGGTACGGCGAGCACCAGACGGATTCCGGCCGCTCCTGCGCGGGCAATCCGGCCAGCCACTCCCCCAGCGCTTGGGACTGCTGCTCCCCTGCCCCGCTCAGCGGCACATCCGCGTCCCGCAGGCCGACGTCGATTACTTCCGCTCCGGTGAGCTGCGCCTGCGTGGCCGCAACGTTGCCCGCGCTTTCGCCGTGCCGGATGAGGATCAGCTCTGTTGCACCCATTTGCCCGACTCTACCCCTGGCCCCCGCTGGGCCAAGGGGCTACGTGCCGGCCCGGAGGCGTTCATCGGTTTTTCCGCCGTTGCGCACGGTGAACGTCAGCAGCAGGCCCAGCGCCGCGAACACTGCCAGCAGGGTCAGGCCAACGAAGTAGCTGGAGTGCTCGGCGTCGTAGGTCGCCCCCATGACCAATGGTGGGAAGTACCCGCCCAGGCCGCCTGCCGCCGCAATGATGCCGCCGACCGTGCCAACGTCCCGCACCGGTGCGGCGCGTCCCACCCAGGCGAACACACCGCCGGTTCCCAGTCCCAGGAAGAGCGCCATCAGCAGGAAGGCCGTTCCGTAGACCCGTTCCTGGCTCGGCTGGAACGCCACCACCATGGCCAGGACCACGGTTCCCGCGAAGGAAACCAGCGTGACGATCTTCGGCCCCACCTTGTCCGCGATCGTCCCGCCGATTGGCCGGGCGATCACGGCGGCAACGGCGAAACCAGCGGTACGGGTGCCGGCCGCCGTCGCATCGTAGTCGTAGACGTTGCCCAGGTAGGTGGGGAGATAGTTGGAGAAGGCCACGAACGCACCAAAGACGATGCCATAGAGGAAGCAGAGCTGCCAGGTCACCTTGAGGGTGAAGGCGTGGCGGATCTTCGGCAGGGTGGGCTCCGTCGGCCGGCTCCACGCCGGGGACTCGCGCAGCACCAGCCAGCTCACCACTGCCATCGCAGCGACGATGCAGGCGATGATGAGATGCGTGTTGAAGTAGCCGACGGCGCTGACCAGCCGCGGGGTGAAGAACGCCGAGACGGCGGTGCCCACCATTCCGGCCCCGAACACGCCGGTGGCGAAGCCCTTGCGGGAGCGGTCGTACCAGGCCGAACAGAACGGGATGCCGATGGCGAAGACCGTGCCGGCGATGCCCAGGAAGAAGGCGACGACGACGATGAGGGCGTAGCTGCCCGTTTCGCCGGCCACGGCGGTAAGCAGGACCAGCGGCGCCGTCGTCCCCAGGACAATGGTGAACATCCGGCGTCCGCCGTACCGGTCTGTCCAGGCACCGACCGGGATCCGGGCAATCGACCCGACCAGGATAGGCATGGCCACCAGGACGGAGGCCTGGGTCGGATTCAGGTCCATCGATTGTGTATATCGGGCGGACAGCGGACCGATGATGGTCCAGGCCCAGAATCCGATGGTTGAGGCCACTGTGGCGGTGATCAGGTTCAGCAGCTGCCCGGACTTCAGATCCGGTGCCGCCGAGGGAGCGGATGACGCTGCCATGACTGTCCTATCTGTGGTTCCTCACTGCCCGGGAGCGCCTTTGCGGTCCCGGTCCGGGGTGCCAACCGGAGCCCATCCGGGGCGTGGAGCCAAGGCGCCCGGAGCATGCCGCTTCCCACGGGAGCGGTAAACGATGTAGGGCCGGAAAAGGTAGTGCAGCGGTGCGGTGAAGGCATGCACCAGCCTGGTGAAGGGCCAGATGGCGAAGAGTGCCAGGCCCCACAGCACGTGAATCTTGAAGGAGAGGCTCGCCGCTGTCATGGCGGCAATGTCCGGCTGGAAGATGAAGATCGACCGGAACCACGGGGAGACCGTTTCCCGGTAGTCGGTGACATCCGTGTCGAACACCGAGATCACCGTCGTGGCCAGTCCGGCCAGCAGGGCGCCCAGCAGCATAACGTACATGAACTTGTCATTGTTGGTCGTGGCCATAAAGACCGGGCCGGTGGTGCGGCGCCGGTAGATCAGCATCACGATGCCGACCAGGGTGCCTATCCCCGCGATGGTCCCGATGCTCAGGGCGAGCGCGTGGTAGGCGGTGTCGGACATCCCGAGGCCCTCGGTCCAGGACTGCGGAATCAGCAGTCCGACGATATGCCCCACGATCACGGCCAGGATGCCGAAGTGGAACAGCGGAGAGGCGATCCGCAGGATGCGTGCCTCATAGAGCTGGGACGAACGGGTGGTCCAGCCAAACTGGTCGTACCGGTACCGCCAGATGGACCCGAGGACGAGGACGGCGATCACCACGTACGGCAGCACACCCCAGAGCATCACGTCGCCGAGGGTGACGGTCACGTTCTCCGGCGGTGCTGTGTCCGTGGGAAAGCGAAGCGGAGCCATTATGGAGCTCATGGTGCGTTCCTTTCCGCCAGCGGCAGGAGCCGGGAGCTGTACGGCTCCAGCCCCACGGTCTCCGTGGGTGGCCCATAGCCGGCCGTGCGCATCACGGCCTGGGCGTCTTCGGGTGAGACTCCGGGAAGGGTGGAGCACACCATGGCCAGCACGTGCTGGTACGGCAGGTTCGCGTCCCGCAGGGCCAGGCGGAGCAGTTCCAGCGACGGCCGGTAGCGCTGAAGCAGCTCGTAGCCGTCCTTGGCGGAGACTTTCGCCGCGAATTCCAGCACCAGCGGCAGGTAATCCGGCAGCTCGGTGCCCTCCGGCAGCATCCCGTGCTCCCGGTAGATTTCCTTGAAGGCGGCCAGCGCTTCGCCTCGGCGGCGGGTATCCCCGTCGGTCCAATACGTCAGGTGCAGGCTGTGCCGCTTGGATAAGTCAAACTCCTGCACATAGTCCGCCTGCACTTCCGGCAGCGGCCGTCCGGTCAGCCAGTCGAGGAGTTCCTGCACACCCGTAAGCGGTGCGTCCACCTCTTCAAGTGCCTGGCGCAGGACCGGAAGCGAGGAGATCAGCTGCTCGTCCGGGTATTCCAACAGCAGTGCGGAGACCTGCCGGATCACGGCGCTGCGCCGCGGGAACCGGTCCGAGTAGGCTTCCGGCGCAAGGGTGCCTTTGCCGGGTTTGCCGAGCAGCTTCTCCAGCAGGCTCATGGCCGCTCGCCGCCGTCGCCCTGTCCGCGCGGGAACAGCCCCTGGGTGGAGCCGCGTCCGTCCCAGTTCAGCAGGTTGACCCGCCCGGTCATGTCCCGGTTCCCAGCCGGATCATCGCCACGTTGGCGCGCTTCCAGGGCGTTGAAGTTCTCCACCGCCACCGGCATCGGCCGGCCGGAGGCCTCCCCGAACACTCCGGTCTGGCCCATGCCGGGCCCGCCCTCCGTGTCCAGCGAGCAGCCGATTTCCTCCAGATTGTGAGCATCCTCGAGGTGGGCATTGGGAATGACGTAGCGCTCTTCATACTTGGCCACGGCCATCAGCCGGTACATCCGCACGATCTCTTCCCCGGTCATCCCCGCGCTCTGGGCGATCGACTCGTCCGGCGGGTCGCCCAGGGTGATGTTGCGCATGTAGGCGCGCATCGCGGCGAGCTTCCGCAGTACCGAGGTGACCAGGTCCGCGTCCCCGGCAGTGAAGAGCTCGGCGAGGTATTCCACCGGGATCCGCAGCGAGTCGATGGCGCCGAACAGGTTGCCGGCGTCCTCGCCGTCGTGCCCCGTATCCTTCAGGACGTCAACGATCGGGGACAGCGGCGGGACGTACCAGACCATGGGCATGGTCCGGTATTCCGGGTGCAGCGGCAGCGCCACGCGCAGTTCCTTGGCCAGGGCATACACCGGCGAGCGGCGGGCTGCATCCAGCCAGTCCTCCGGGATGCCCTCGGCGCGGGCCGCGGCAATGACCTCAGGATCGCGGGGATCCATCATCAGGTCCAGCTGGGCCTCGTAGAGATCCTGTTCATTGGGGGTTGAGGCGGCGGCGGTCACGCGGTCGGCGTCGTACAGGAAAATCCCGATGTACCGCAGCCGGCCCACGCAGGTCTCCGCGCACACCGTGGGGATGCCCACCTCGATCCGGGGATAGCAGAACGTACACTTCTCGGCCTTGCCGGAGCGGTGGTTGAAGTAGATCTTCTTGTACGGGCAGCCGGTGACGCACTGCCGCCAGCCGCGGCACCTGTCCTGGTCCACCAGCACAATGCCGTCTTCCTCGCGCTTGTAGATCGCGCCGGACGGACAGGAGGCCATGCAGGACGGGTTCAGGCAGTGTTCGCAGATCCGCGGCAGGTAAAACATAAACGTCTGGTCGAATTCGAATTTGACCTTGTCCTCGGCGTCACGGCGAAGTTTCTCCACGACCGGGTCCCGCTGCGCCAGCTCAGGCGCACCGCCGAGGCTGTCATCCCAGTTCGCGGACCATTCGATTTTCGTGTTGTCGCCGGTGATCAGGGACTTGGGCCGGGCCACCGGGAAGTCGCTGCCCGCCGGGGCCTGGATCAGGTTCTCGTAGTCATAGGTCCAGGGCTCGTAATAGTCGTTGAGCTCTGGCTGGACGGGGCTGGCGAAGAGCCCCATCAGCTTCGCCATCCGGCCGCCGGCCTTCAGCTTCAGGTTTCCGCGCCCGTTGAGCTCCCAGCCGCCCTTCCACTTCTCCTGGTCCTCGTACCGGCGGGGGTATCCCTGCCCGGGACGGGTCTCCACGTTGTTGAACCACACGTACTCGGTGCCGGCCCGATTCGTCCAGGCCTGTTTGCAGGTGACCGAACAGGTGTGGCAGCCGATGCACTTATCCAGCGCCATCACCATCGCGACCTGGGCCATGATCCTCATCAGTAGCTCACCTCCTGCGAGCGCTTACGGACCACCGAAACGATGTCCCGCTGGTTTCCGGTGGGGCCCAGGTAGTTAAAGGCCCAGGACAGTTGGGCGTACCCGCCGATCATGTGGGTGGGTTTGACCAGGATCCGCGTCACCGAGTTGTGGATGCCACCGCGGCGGCCGGTGGCCTCCGACTTCGGCGTATCGATGATCCGTTCCTGCGCATGATGGACAAATACGACGCCGGCCGGCATTCGGCTGCTGACGATCGCCCGGCCCACCAGCACGCCGTTGGTGTTCACGCATTCCACCCAGTCGTTATCCGAAACCTGGATCAGGGCCGCGTCCTGCGGACTCATCCACACGGCGGTGCCGCCGCGGGACAGCGAGAGCATAAACAGGTTGTCCTGGTATTCGGAGTGGATGGACCATTTGTTGTGCGGTGTCAGGTACCGCACCGCCACGGAAAGCTCGCCCCGGGTACCCAGCTGGGGTTCACCGAAGAGCCGGTGCATATCCAGCGGCGGACGGAAGATGGGCAGCGCCTCCCCCATGTCCCGGATCCAGTCGTGGTCCAGGAAGAAGTGCATCCGCCCGGTCAGCGTGTGGAACGGCTTCAGCCGCTCGATGTTGATCGTGAATGGAGCATAACGCCGGCCCCCCGTCTCGGAGCCGGACCATTCCGGTGAGGTGATCACCGGCGTCGGGCGGTCCTGGGTGTCGCGGAAGGTAATTAGTTTGTCCTCGGCACCCTCGGCCAGGTCCGCCAGCGGCGTGCCGGTGCGTTTCTCCAGGGTCTTGAACCCCTGGACGGCCAGTTCCCCGTTGGTGGTCCCGGAGAACAGCAGGATCGCTTCGGCCATCCTCGCGTCGGTGTCGATGGCGGGCCGGCCCCGTGCCGCCCCGGAGTCATAGACGCCGTGCTTGGCGGCCAGTTGCCGGACCTGTTTCGTGACGTCGAACTTGACGTATTTGGTGGTCAGGCCCAGCTTGTCGGCCAGCGGCCCCAACGCCACGAACTTTTCGCCAATCGCGGTGTAGTCCCGTTCCACGATGGCGAGGGTGGGCAGGTTCTTCCCGGGCACCGCGGGGATGTCCGTCCCTTTCCAGTCCGGGGCATGCCCGCCTGGCTGCGCGATTTCCCCGGGGGTGTCGTGGGTCAGCGCGGTGGCCACCAGGTCGTTGCGGACGCCCAGATGCTTCCCGGCCTGCCGGGAAAACTCCTCGGCGAGCAGGCGGAACAGATCGAAGTCCGACTTTGCTTCCCACGGCGGGGCGATCGCCGGGGTGAAGGCGTGCACGTACGGGTGCATGTCCGTGGAGGAGAGGTCGTACTTCTCATACCAGGTCGCCGCCGGGAACACGACGTCGGAGAGCAGCGTGGAACTGGTCATCCGGAAGTCCGCGGAGACCAGCAGGTCCAGCTTCCCCTGTGGGGCATCGTCCCGCCACACCACGTCCTTGGGCCGGGACTCGCCGTGGTCGTTGCCCATCACATTGTTCAGCGTGCCGAGCAGGTGCTTCTGGAAGTATTCCTCCCCCTTGGCAGAGGAGCCCAGCAGGTTGGAGCGCCACAGGATCAGGGTCCGCGGCCAGTTCTCCGGCGCATCGATATCCTCCACCGCGAAGCGCAGGCTGCCCTCCTTGAGGCGGTCCGCCACCCAGCGGGCCTCGGTTCGGGCCTCGCCGCGGGCGACGCCGGCGGCGGCCTCATCGGCGACGTCGAGGGAGTTTTTGGCGTCGAACTGGGGGAAGAAGGGCATCCAGCCCATCCGGGTGGACTTGGCAATCACGTCCGCGGAATGCATGCCGCGCAGGTGCCCTTCGGCCAGCGGCGACTGCACCGCGTCGGCTGAATACCCGTCGGACCGGAACTGGTCGGTGTGCATGTACCAAAAGGCGGTGCCGATCATAAACCGCGGCGGCCGGTTCCAGTCCCCGGCGGAGGCCATGGTGGCCCAGCCGGTGATCGGCCGGCATTTCTCCTGCCCCACGTAGTGCGCCCAGCCGCCGCCGTTGCGGCCCTCGCAGCCGGTGAGCATCAGCATGGCCAGGATCGCCCGGTAGGTCACGTCCCCGTGGTACCACTGGCAGATCCCGGCACCGAGGATGATCATCGAACGGCCCTTGGATTTTTCCGCGTTGGCCGCGAATTCCCGGGCGGTGCGGATCACGGCCGACGGCTTGATGGAGGTTAGTTCCTCCTGCCAGGCCGGCGTGTAGGCCGTGCCGGCGTCGTCGTAGCCTGCGGCCCAGTCCCCCGGCAGTCCGTCCCGGCCCACACCGTATTGGGCCAGCATCAGGTCAAAGACCGTGGTGACCCGTTTCCCGGCGACTTCCATGACCGGCACACCGCGGTGGACCACGCTGCCGGCACCGGAGGGGTCTTCGAACACCGGCAGGTCCACGGTGCTTGCCTCGCGCGCCCAGGAAGCGGCGTCGGCCAGCGAGAGTGCCGGCCGAACCCCCTGCAGGTCCAGGTTCCACTTCCCGGCGTCGTCGTCGTTATAGCGGAAGCCCAGCGAACCGTTGGGCACATTCGGCAGTCCCGAGTCCTGGTCCAGCAGCACCGTCTTGAACGCCGCGTCCGGCGCCGCCGCCTCGGCCCCGCCCAGGTCCGCGGCGGTGAGGAACTTTCCCGGCACAGTGGTGCCGCCCGGGCCGTCCACCAGCGTGACCAGGAAGGGCAGGTCGGTGTACTGCACCACGTAATCCGCGAAGAACGGCACCCGCCGGTCCACGAAGTTCTCCTTGAGGATCACGTGCCCCATGGCCATCGCGAGCGCGGCATCCGAGCCGGCCTGGGCGGGCAGCCATTCATCGGCAAACTTGGTGTTATCCGCATAGTCCGGGCTGACCGAAACCACTTTCGTGCCCCGGTAGCGGCCCTCGACCATCCAGTGCGCATCCGGTGTCCGGGTGACCGGGATATTCGAGCCCCACATCATCAGATAGGTGGCGTCCCACCAATCCCCGGATTCCGGAACATCCGTCTGGTCGCCGAAGACCTGCGGGCTGGCCACCGGAAGGTCCGCGTACCAGTCATAGAAGCTGTTCATCACGCCGCCGATGAGGTTGATGAACCGTGCACCGGCCGCGTGGGAGACCATGGACATCGCCGGAATCGGGGAGAAGCCGGTGCAGCGGTCCGGGCCGTAGTTCTTGACCGTGGAGACGTGCGCTGCCGCCGTCATTTCCAGGGCTTCCTGCCAGCTCGAGCGCACCAGCCCGCCCTTACCGCGTGCCTGCTGCCAGGTTCGGCGCTTCTCCGGATCGGCAATCAGGGCCTCCCACGCAAGCACGGGGTCACCGCCCACGCTCCGCTTGGCTTCCCGGTAGAGGTCAAGCAGCACTCCGCGGATGTAGGGATAGCGGACCCGGGTGGGCGAATAGGTGTACCAGGAGAACGCGGCTCCGCGCGGGCAGCCCCGGGGTTCATACTCCGGGCGGTCCGGGCCCACCGTTGGATAGTCGGTTTCCTGTGCTTCCCAGGTGATGATCCCGTCCTTGACGTAGACCTTCCAGGAACAGGAACCCGTGCAGTTCACGCCGTGCGTGGACCGGACCACTTTGTCGTGGCTCCAGCGGTTTCGGTAGAAGGCATCGCCTTTGCGTCCGCCTTCGCGGAAGACCGCTCGGCCATCGGCCGTTTCGTCCCAGCGGGTGAAGAACCTGCCGAGCTTGAGCAATGCATCGGATGCGGGGCCGTCTGTCCCCGTGACGGAGCTGCTAGCCATCCTTACAAGCTACGCTCGGGCTCGAAACGGCAACAAGGCTCATGTTCGAAACCCGGCCGGCGGCGGTCCATTCCACTTTTGCCCGGCCCCGAGTGGTCTTCGAAAAGGGGCCCTTGCCCACCGCGATAAACTCATCAACGTGAGCAAACTACTTCCCGCGCAGGTCTCTGACATCTTCGATCCCCGGCAATGGAGGGTAGTCGACGGCTTCGAGGACTTCTCGGACATGACCTACCACCGCCAGGTGGAGCGCGACGCCGACGGCAGCGTGCTGCGCGATCTCCCCACGGTGCGGATCGCCTTCAACCGCCCGGAGGTGCGCAACGCCTTCCGTCCCGGAACGGTGGATGAGCTCTACCGCGCCATGGACCACGCCCGGATGACTCCGGACGTTGCCACCGTCCTGCTCACCGGCAACGGCCCTTCCCCCAAGGACGGCGGGCATTCCTTCTGCTCCGGCGGGGACCAGCGGATCCGCGGCCGCGATGGCTACCGCTACGCCGATGGAGAGACTAAGGAAACCATCGATCCGGCCCGCGCCGGCCGGCTGCATATCCTCGAGGTGCAGCGCCTGATGCGGACCATGCCCAAGGTGGTCATCGCCGTCGTCAACGGCTGGGCGGCGGGCGGCGGGCACAGCCTGCATGTGGTCGCGGACCTGACCATCGCCTCCCGCCAGTACGGGAAGTTCAAGCAGACGGACGCCACGGTGGGCAGCTTCGACGCAGGTTACGGCTCCGCCCTGCTGGCCCGGCAGATCGGCCAGAAACGCGCCCGCGAGATCTTCTTCCTGGCCCGCGAATACTCCGCCGAGGACATGGTGGCCATGGGCGCGGTCAACGAGGCCGTGGACCACGAGGATCTGGAGAAGGTGGCCCTGTCATACGCCGCGGACATTGCCCGGCAGTCCCCGCAGGCCCTGCGTATGCTGAAGTTCGCGTTCAACCTGGCCGACGACGGCCTGGCCGGCCAGCAGGTCTTCGCCGGTGAAGCGACGCGGCTGGCGTACATGACTGATGAGGCGGTGGAGGGTAAGGAAGCGTTCCTGGCCAAACGGGACCCGGATTGGTCCTCCTTCCCCTACTACTTCTAGGACGTTATGGAACTGCTCCCCGTCCATACGCCCGCCGGGTACCACGCCGGAGACCTCCTGGCCCCGCTGGCTGCTGCCCTGGCCGGCGAAGGCCCGGCTGTGGCACCGCATGCCGACCCGGCCCAGACCTTCTCCGGGGAACTGCCCAACGATGACATTGCCCTGGTCATCAGCACCTCGGGGTCCACCGGCACACCCAAGCAGACGATGCTCAGCATCGACGCGCTGGCGGCGTCCTCCATGGCCACCGCCGAGTCGCTGCAGAAGGACGGGCAGTGGCTGCTGGCACTGCCCGTGCATTTCATCGCCGGGGTCCAGGTCCTCGTCCGGTCGCTCTTCGCGGGAACCGAACCTGTCCTGCTGGACACTGCGAAGCCGTTTGACCCGGCAGCCTTCACGTCTGCGGCCCGGGAGCTGACCGACCGGACCCGGCTGACGTCCCTGGTCCCGACCCAGCTGCACCGCCTGCTCACCGATCCTGCCGAGGAGACGCTGAAGGCGCTGCGCCGCTTCGACGCGATCCTGCTCGGCGGCGCCGCGGCCGGACCGGCGCTGCTGGCGGAAGCCCGCGGGCTGGGACTCAATGTGGTGACCACCTACGGGATGAGCGAGACCGCCGGCGGCTGCGTGTACGACGGCGTTCCGCTGCCGGGTGTGGAGGTCCAAGACTACGAAGGCCGGCTTTGGATCGCCGGGGAGTTGCTGGCCGACGGCTATCTGGGGGCGCCGGAGCTGACCGCCGAGCGGTTTGCCTTCCACTCCGGCAAGCGCTGGTTCCGTACGGATGACACCGGTTCCGTGGCCACCGACGGCACCGTCACGGTGACCGGGCGGCTGGACGACGTGATAGTCACCGGCGGGGTCAAGGTCTCCGGTGCGGCAGTGACCGCGGCCGCGGAACAGCTGCCCGAGGTACACCAGGCCGTGGCCGTGGGGCTGCCCGACGACGAGTGGGGCGCCGTCGTCGGACTCGTCGTCGTCGGTTCAGTGCCCCTGGACCGCCTGCGCGGGACGATCCGGGAAGCCCTCGGCGCCCCGGCCGTTCCCAAAATTGTGGTGGAGCTGGAACGGATGCCGCTGCTGCCCAACGGCAAGACCGACCGGGTGGCCGTCCGCCGGCTGCTGGGTGCCGCCAAGCACTAAAGTCCGCCCGCGTCCCTCCCGTTTTCGTCCTGCGCGGCACGGTGCGGGAGAATACTACTGGCCCGGCGCTGCACCGCCGGGGAATTCCACCAGCAAAAACAGAAGGAAGTTACTGTGGCCACAGCGGCTCAATGGTTCGAAGGAGCACGCCCCCGGACACTGCCGATGGCCGTAGCCCCCGTCATTATCGGTTCTGCGGCGGCATTCGACCTTGGATCCTTCCGCTGGGTCAATGCAGTGCTGGCCGCTGTCGTGGCGATCCTGCTGCAGGTTGGTGTCAACTACGCCAATGACTATTCCGACGGCGTCCGCGGCACCGATGACAACCGGGTCGGGCCGCTGCGCCTGACCGGCTCCGGCGCGGCCGCGGCGAAGAAGGTCAAATACGCGGCCTTCGCCAGCTTCGGCGTCGCCATGGCCGCCGGGCTGGCCCTTGTTCTCCTTTCGCAGGCCTGGTTCCTGCTGCTGGTGGGCATCGGCTGCATTGCCGCCGCCTGGGGCTACACCGGCGGGCGCAATCCCTACGGGTACATGGGCCTGGGCGATGTGTTCGTGTTTGTGTTCTTCGGACTCGTTGCCACGCTAGGCACCACCTACACGCAGGCCGGAGAAGTCAGTGCGGCTGCCTGGATTGGCGCGGTATCGACCGGCCTGATCGCCACTGCCCTGCTGATGGCCAACAACGTGCGGGATATCCCAACGGACCGCGAATCCGGGAAACGGACGCTCGCGGTCCGGCTGGGCGACGACGCCGCCCGGATCAGCTACGTCATGATGCTGGCGCTGGCGCTGCTGCTGCCCCTGCTGCTGGTGGGGAACTACCCGTGGGTGCTGCTGGTCCTGCTGCTGATCCCGGCCTGCCTGATGCCCAGCTGGCTGATGCTCAAGGGCAAGAAGCGCCGCAGCCTCATCCCGGTGCTGAAGCAGACCGGCCTGATCAACCTCGGCTTCAGCCTGCTCTACGGCCTGGCGCTGGTGCTGACGCAGCTGCTCGCGGGCTAAGCACCACGGCGGCTGCCTCCGGCGTCCGGTACCGGGTTACGCCCAGGACCACGCTAAGGAACACGACGGCGGAGGCCAGCAGGAACACCAGTGCCGTCAGCCATCCGGCGTCGATCCAGGCTGCGGCGCTTCCCGCTGAGTGGCCGGGTGCTACACCAGCCAGGATTCCGACGGCGCTCCAGGAAAGCAGATGGACACCGGCCGCCGCCGCTCCAAGATGCCCACAGGGCCTGCGCTGAGACGGCACCGCTCAGCCGCCCAAAAGGTGGCGCTCGTGGGCAAAGGACACGAGCTGGATCCGGGTGCGCAGCTCCAGCTTGTCCAGGACACTGCGCAGATGCGTCTTGATCGTTGCTTCGGAGACAAAAAGGTTCTGCGCCATTTCACTGTTGCTCAGCCCCTTGGCGGTCAGCAGGAAGACATCCCGTTCGCGCGCTGACAGGACCTCAAGGACGGATAGGTCCGGGGGCGCAGCGGGAGCATTGCGGGCGGCGTGCTCAAAGAGCGAGTGGATGGACCCGGGAGCGATCACTGAGTAACCCGAGTGAACGGTCCGGATGGCTGCGAGGAGGAATTCCGGTTCGGCGCTTTTGAGCAGGTAACCGCTGGCACCGGCCTGGACTGCCTGCACCACGGCCTGGTCCCGGTTAAAGGTGGTCAGCGCGATGATCCGCGGGTGCTCGGTGCCGGCAGTATCAGCTGCTTCGATGATCCTGCGCGTGGCAGAGACTCCGTCCAGCACGGGCATGCGCAGGTCCATCAGCATCACGTCGGGCCGCTGTTCTGCCGCCAGTTCCGCCGCTTCCTCCCCATCCCCGGCTTCCCAGCAGAACTCCATGTCCTCCTGGCTTTCGATGAGCATACGGATTCCCGCCAAAAACAACGGCTGGTCGTCCACGAGGGCAACGGAGATGCGGGCGCCGGCCTTAGACATTGCTGTGGTCCTTAGCTGCCGGGGCCGCCAATGCCAGGCTTCCGCCTGCCGGGAGAGCTGCGGCTGCCCCGGTCCGGGTCTCAGGGGAGCCGTACGGAATAAAGACCGTTACCCGGAAGTGCTCGCCGTCGGGCCCGGCAGTGAGCCATCCTCCCGCCAGGTGCGCCCGTTCGCGCATCCCGGCCAGCCCGCGTCCGGGGCGGCGGGACGCTTCGGCCGGTCCGGTCTGCTGGGCCGGCGCGGTGTGGTGGGCGGGCGCGGTGTGGTGGGCCGCTTCGGTTGGCTGGGCAAGATCCGAAGCAGCATGCAGGGGAAGTCCAGGCCC
>NZ_DALZXY010000036.1:0-31506 GCF_031988865.1 Arthrobacter sp. | reverse complement strand
GATGGCGCTGCCGGTCAGCAGCACAGCTGCCAGACCGAGCCCAGCAGCAACGAAAGCCTTGGGACCGCGGCTTGTCCTGGGCATCTAGGAAGCCTTGCCCTGCGGCTGCCGGGGCGCCCGGGTGCTGTTGTCCCGCTCCCAGACGTCATCCGGGCGGGAGGCCGCGGCGAGCCGGCGGCCAGCGACTGTGAAGACCGTGTACACCGCGGCGTCGAAGGCACTGCGTGGACCGCGTACGGAGCGCAGGATACCGGCTGCGCTTGAGAGCACCGTTCCATGCAGGGCGCCCTGTTCAGCGTTTCCGCGGTAGGTTCGCCGAAGGATGGCGAGCAGGCCCGCGACGTCCCGGGGCAGCCGCACCAGGACCGGAGGACAATCCAGCACCGACTTCTCCGCGCCGGGGAAAAACCGGTCCACGTAGAGATCGTCCGCCACCACGGAGGGCAGGACGCCCAGCTGTTGGCCGGCCTCTGCGCTGAGTGCGTAGGCCCCGGCTCCCCAGAGCGAGTGTTGCGCGCCGGGTAGGTGCCCGCGGGCACGGTAGTAGGAGCGGACCAGGAAACCAGCCTCGTCCAGGTCATAGGCGGCAGCTGGACGCACGGCCAGGGATCCGCCCTGCAGGGCGTCGAAAACCGCGCGGACTGTCTCCGGACGGATTCGGATATCGGCGTCAAGATACAGGCGGGGCCAATGGGCGGCCGCCGCGTTGCCGGCATTGAGGGCTGCTGTCTTGGAAGCCTCCGGCAGTTCCAGGACGGTTACCCCGGCGTGGGAACGGGCGATTCCTGCCGAGGCGTCGCTGCAGCCGTTGCAAACCACTATCACCTGCACGCCTGACGCCGCCACGGGCGCCAGGGCCGCAAGGGTTTCCCCGATGACCGCTTCTTCGTTATGGCAGGGGATGATCACGGTCCCCTGCGGAAACGGAGCGGATCCAGCCGGTGTTGGCGGTACGGCGGGCCTGAGCGCCCGCGGCAGCGAACTGCGCCCTCCGGGAGCCAGCAGGGCGGGCACGGCAAGCCGGTGGCCTGCTTCGTGCATTCTCAGCGTCTCCGCCAGCAGCACCATGCAGCGAAAGAGCGCCGCGTAGCCCGGGCTGCGGTGCAGCTGCGCGTAACGGACCCGGTTAACCGCCATCAGGGCTGTCAGCTCCGGGGACTGCCCTGAGCCGCCTCTCCGGTGCACCATGGTGGCAGCCGGCTCGAACCAGACAGCGGCCCCGGCGTCCCGGGCCCGCCGGAAGTAGTCGGTTTCCTCCGAATAGAGGAAGAAGGCCTCGTTCCAGGTCCCCAGCCGGCGGGCCAGGGACACGTCCACCAGCAGTGCTGCGCCGGTCGCCCAGTCCACCGGGTGGGCGAATGTGTAGGCTTCGTCGTCGTACTCGATTTCGGACAGCCACCCCGGACGCCCGGACAGGCGCCGTCCGGCCAACGCATCGCCGAAGGCACGGGAGACCGTTGGCTCGCGGCGGAGGGATGGGTAGGTACTGCCGTCGTCGTCGGCCAGCCGGGGTACGACGATCCCGCTGCCGATCTGGCGCAGGCGCCGGAGCATTGCTGCCAGCGCGCCGCGGTCCACGCGGAGGTCCGGGTTCAGAACCAAAACCGCGCCGGCATCTCCGGCATGCTCAGCGGCAGCATTGATCCCCCCGGCGTAGCCCAGGTTACCGCCGGTACGCACCACGGTGACGTCGCCGTGCACGGCCAGTTCCGCGACAGTGGCGTCGGCAGAGGAGTTATCCGCTGCCACGACGCGGATGGTCAGGTCCTCGGTTTCGGCACGCAGCGATCCCACGAATCCCTTGATGTCCTCGGCGTTGTTGTGGGTCACGGTGAGCACACAGATGTCAGCGTAGCCATCGGGCGGCGCGAAACGGCCAGCCTCCCGGGCAGCCAGTACCGGCTGGACCGCCGGGACCTGGAGGGGTGCCGCAGCTGCCACCTGGTCCGCCACCGGCAGGTGCAGGCGCACATAGGAAGGCGGGCCCTGGATGAGGTACCGCCGGGCGAGGCGGCGTGGTTCCAGGCCCAGCCGCCAAGCCCATTCGAGGCTGTTTGCGCTGGCCCATGCGGGGGCACGCCGGATGCGTCCGGCCAGGAAATCCACCACGGCACCAAACGCCAGCAGCACCGCGGCACCGGTGCCCGGACCGTACTCGGCGATCCAGAGCTCCTGCCGCGGCTTCCCGAGTCCCACGATCAGGACGTCCACACCGGCACGGGCGATTTCCGCGGTGAGGGCTCGGTTGGCGGCGGGGTCGGCGAGCGCGCTGCGCGGTGGGGCCCAGCACCCGGCAATCACGATGTCCGGACGCAGCCGGGCGAAGAGCCGGACAAGGTCCTGCTGGGTCTGCGCCGCTCCGCCCAGGAAGCCGATGCGCAGCCGCTCCTCCTGGCAGCGGTCCAGGATCGGATGGATCAGGTCGCTGCCGGCCAGCCGGGGCCATTTCAGGCCGGTCACTGCGCTGGCCCGCGAAGCGATCGGCGCGCCGTCGACCAGGTTCAGCCACTGCACGCCCTCAGGGTTCCCGGGAACGGCCAGCGACCCGTGCCAGCGGCCCGTCGAGCCGAAGTAATGCAGGTGATCCAGGTTTATGGAGGCCACGGCCAGCGGCGGCAGCCCGCCTTTTCCGGTCCGGTTCATAACGGCTGCCAGCGCTTGTTCAGCACTGCGCAGATCAAGCTTCACACCGTCCAGAACAAGGCTTGACGTGCTTTGCCCGCCGCCTTTCCAAGCTACGTGCCGGCCGGATACCCGGCCATCCACGTTTTTTCCTCGCATTGCCAAGTCCGCTCCTCAATCCTCGTTGGTACGCGGAATGAGAATAGGATCGGGGGCCGAAGCGGCACCGGGTAGCAGCTACGGGTCTGCCGACGCAGCGGAACCCGGAAGCCGTGACGGCACCACGAAGTACTACTTGCCCCGCGCCCGGGAGATAAGTAGCGCAGGCGCTACGTGCCGGAAACAGCGGTCCGGCCGGGCACGGGGGAGAGGCTCGCGCCGTCCAGCCGGAAGCTGCCGCCCGTTACCGGGCAGCTCCAATCTTCCGGTGCCGGTCCCTGTACCAGGGGATGCCCGGCCGGCCCAACCCATCCCACCTGCCGTGCCGGAACACCGGCAACGATTGCGTAGTCAGGAACATCGCGGGTCACGACGGCGCCGGCAGCCACCATGGCCCAGCGGCCGATCTTCACCGGGGCGACGCATACTGCCCGGGCACCGACGGCGGCGCCCTCCTCGACCACCACGCCTACCGGTTGCCAGTCCGCCGCACCCTTCAGGGACCCGTCCGGGTTCACAGCACGGGGATAGGTGTCATTGGTAAAGACCGCTGCCGGGCCGACGAAAACCCCGTCTCCCAGCACGCTGGGCTCATAGATCAGGGCATGGTTCTGGATTTTGCAGTTGTCTCCGAGAATCACGCCGGGACCGATGTAGGCGCCCCGCCCGATGGAGCAGGTGGACCCCAGCTTCGCTCCTTCGCGCACCTGGGCCAGGTGCCAGATGAGCGTGCCAGCGCCGATCTCCGCGTTGTCCGCGACATCTGCCGTGCTTTCGATCCGGCTCATGCCCGAGTCCTTTCGCCTGTGAACCTGCCGTCTGTATTCCTGGCCACACCCTACCGCGCCAGTGGAGCCGCAGGTATTGATCACCCCGGGCCAAGTAGCGGAGGTGTTTCCAGCGTCCCCGGCACCCGTCCAAGTGGCGCAAAGGCGGTGATAACTACCTGTAGGCGTCCCCTGCCGCCGACCCTACGATTTGGCACGACCCCCAACACAATGACGGCCACGAGACGGGAATTCCATGCGCGTTGTTCCACCGGTGCAACTGTCTCCACGCCGGACCGCTGTGGGTGGACCGCTGCAGCTGGCCGGGCGTGGAGATGCCCTTCGAGGGGCAACGTCCGCCGTGGAAGGCAGCGGCGGCGCGGTGATCGTGGGGCCGGAAGGCATCGGAAAGACCGCGCTGGTCAACCATGTGGCCCGTGCTGCCGGTTCGGGTTTCCACGTGGTCCATGTCTACGGGAGCGCAGTCTCGGCCCGGACGGACTACGGGCCGTTGAACTGGCTGCTGAGTGAGCTTCCGGAAATGGCGCTGGGGAATCCGGTGCAGGTCCTCCGGGGTGTGAAAGCCCATCTGGCCCAGCTGGCCGCGGGGCGGCGGACCCTGCTCGTGGTGGACAACATCCATGAACTGGATCCGCTAAGCCAGACTGTAACCGTCCAGCTGGCCCGCCAGTCGGCTGTGGCACTCCTGGCTACCACTCCGGACATCCTGCGCTGCGGAGAGGAGATGGTGCGGCTGTGGTCGGATGGCGTGATCCGCAGGATCGATCTGGGGCCACTGGGAACCTGTGAGGCCCAGGCCCTGATGGAAGGTGTGGCCGGCGGCCGGATGTCGGCCCTGGCAGTGCGCACCGTGTGGGCCCAGACACGGGGGAACCCGCTGTTCACCTCCTTGCTGTGCCGGGACCAGATCGCAGCGGGCCGCATCCAGGACCGGGGCGGGACCTGGGCCCTGACCGGACCGATGACCTACACGGGTGAGATTTCGGACTGGATGGAGACCTGGTACCGCCAATTGCCGGAGCAGGAGCGCAGAATCGTGGAGCTGGCCTCCCTGTGCCCCGGCCTGCCCATCGACACCCTGCTGGCGGCCGCCGACCCGGATTCGCTGGATAGCCTCGAAGAACGCGGTGTGCTCAAGGTCGGGCATGGGGATGGGGCCGTGTCCCTGCGGGAACCTCTGTATGCCCGTCTGGTGGCCGGGCTCATTCCGGTTGGCCGGTCTTATGACCTGTGGCAGGACATCATGGATACCGGCCCCGACCTCTCCGTTTTTTCGGATGCTCCGGCGAAGGCATATGCCGAGTGGTCCGCCGTCTCGGGCAACGCCATACCCGCAGAACTGGCCCAGCGCGCCTGTGCGGCGGCGAACCGCACCGGCGAGCCAGAAGCGGCCCTGAAGATCAGCGCCGCAGTTCAGGCCCCTCAACCAGCCCTGATGCTTGAACGGGCGCGTGCCCTGGCAGCGTCGGACCGGCGCCGGGAAGCGGAGCGCGACCTGCTGGCCGTACTGGACTGCCAGGACCGGGACACCCTTGTGCCCGCCCTTCTTGAACTGGTCCGGATCGCGCGTACGCTGCCCCAGCCTGCGATTGCTCCGCGGGCGGCCCTGCGCCAGGCCACAGAGGCTGCGGCGTCGCTTCCGGAGCCGGAGCGCAGCTACGCGCAGCACAGCATCGTGATAGCCGAAGCGGCGCTCGCCGTGCAGGACGCGGAGCTGGAGGCAGTTCCCGAAGGGCTGGAAGCCCTCTGCACGGACAGGAATGCCACGGAATCCGCCCGTCTGACCGGCCGCGCCCTCCGCTGCCAGGCACTGGCACTTGCTGGCAGGACAGATGATGCGCGGGACGAAGCGTCGGCGCTGTGGACGGACCTGCAGGCGGCGGACGTTCCCGAAGTGGTGGGCGGGGAGGTGTTGACCGGGATCCTGTGCGCCTACGTGCAGGCTGGCGAGCTGCTCCTTGCCTTGGAAGTGCTCAACGGATCAGCCCGGCTGCGCTACCTTGACGCCCATCTGGGGTCCTGGACGGAGCTCCCTGCCGGGGCGGTCCACGCGCTGAGCGGACGCCCCGACGCCGCGCTGGAATACCTGCTCCCGGCACTCCGGCAACTGGAGGTCCGCGACCCGCGCGACCTGCTTCCGCTGGCCTATGCGGCTACTGCCTACTGCTACGCGGCCAAGCAGGAGTGGGACAAGATGGGGGAGTATCTGGCGGCAGCTCCCAAGTTCAAATGCCGGCCCGCAGTACACGTGGCGTCAGCCACCAAGTATTTCCAGGCGGCGGCGGTGCTGGATCGGAAGTCGGATCCCGGCTCCGCGGCCGTCTTAACCGAACAGGGAATCCAGGCCCAGGCAAAGGGCTGTTATCCCGAGGCAATGGTCTGCTTCGCGACCGCTGCCGTGTATGGAGATGGGCGGGCCGCGTTGCTGCTGGAAAGCGCAGCGGCAACCGGGGAAGGAATTAACGCCGCCATGTGGCGTTCCCTCGGGACCGGACTGCGGCAGGGATCGGGGAGGATGCTGCACGACGTCGCGGAGCGGCTGCTGCACCTCGGGCACTTTGGGCTGGGGCACAAAACGGCGCTGGCCGCGCACGAAGCAGCTGCGGCCGGGAAGGACAGGGACCTTGCCCGGCGGGCCAGGACGGTGGCGAACGAGTGCTACCGGTTCCTTTCGGAGGCCAACAGCATCGAGAGACGGCTTGCTGCACTTTCGGAATTTGAGCGTGACCTGTCCATCCGGGCGGCCGGTGGGGAGTCCAGCGCCCGGCTGGGCAACGCCCTGCACCTGTCCCCGCGGACAGTGGACTGGCACTTGGGCCGGATCTTCCAAAAGCTGCATGTGTCCGGCCGCGCCGAA
The DNA here is from genome assembly GCF_031988865.1 of Arthrobacter sp. Taxonomy (NCBI): domain Bacteria; kingdom Bacillati; phylum Actinomycetota; class Actinomycetes; order Micrococcales; family Micrococcaceae; genus Arthrobacter; species Arthrobacter sp. The sequence goes on along the minus strand of NZ_DALZXY010000036.1, from coordinate 25,080 downwards.
CTTCGGCGGTTGATCGGCGACCAAACGGGGAGCCGCACCGCGGACAGCGAGGGGGATCGCAAGTAGCGGCTGGAGAAATCGAGGTGAAGACCAAGTATCGGCTTGGAATTCCACTGTTGTGATTCGAGTAAGTACTGCTGATTACTGGTGCATGCTACTCAGGCCGGTGTACAGGGCCCCTACCTAGTCTGATGAACGCCCGCCGCCGCGGGTCAGACAGGTAGCTGTACAGAAGAGGTCTCACCGTGGACGATCAACACTCGACAGGCGCCACCGCGCCTACGGCACATCGCACCGCCGGCGCGCACACCGGTCCGGACACGCCACCGCGTTCCGATTCCCTGTTCCTCGGCCGGGCAGGACTCATCCGGACCATGGCGGAAAGATTGGCGCCGGATTCACCGGCCTCCGGCTGTCTGCTCGTCGGTGAGGAGGGCAGCGGCAAGAGCGCGTTGATGCGCCATGTCCTGCAGCTCTACGGACAGGACACTTACACTATCCACGTGCGGGGATCGGCATTCGCCGGCCGGACCCCGTTTGGTGCGCTCACATTCCTGCTCTCCGACCTGGATCCGGAGGCGTCCTCGCACCCCGTACTTATCCTGCGTGGGCTCACGGAACTGGTCCGCGAGCGTGCCCAGGGACGCGAGGTCCTCCTTGCCGTGGACAACGCAGAGGAACTGGACGAGTTTTCCGCCATGGTCCTCAGCCAGTTGGTCGTCAACCGGTCCGCCCGCATGATTGCTGCCTTCCGTGACTTCAGCGCGGGGCCCTCGGAGTTCATCGGACTGTGGCGGGAGGGGGTGCTGAGCCGGCTGGATCTCGAACCCCTGCTGCCGATGGAGTGCGCCCACCTGCTGGAGTCGGAACTGCGCGGACCCGTGAGCCGGGCCGCAGCGGAGGATCTGGCCGCCATCAGCGGCGGCAATCCGAGCCTGCTGCTGGCGGCGGCGGCAGACTACCAGGACAGCGGACGGCTGATGCTGGTTGGACAGGTGTGGGTGCTGGTTCCAGGCCATCAGCCGGGATTCACCCGCCTCCATGCGGCCATGGGCAGCAGGCTGTCCGGTCTGGGCCCGGGCCAGCGGGAGCTGCTCGAGGCCCTCGCGCTGGCTGGTGCCCTTCCCCTGACCCAGGTACTCGAACACGTGGACAGCATGGACGTGGACACGCTTCAGGAAGCCGGGCTGCTGCTGCTGACCCAGGCTGGGGTGCCCGCGCTGTCCCTCGTGGAGCCCGCCCTGGGCGCGGTACTTCGGGCCCAGCTCGACGCCGGGAGGCGGCAGGACCTGCTGGACCGGCTGCCCCCGCATCCAGCGGTCTCCCCGCCGCTGCGCAGCGCGGAGTGGCTGCTCTCCGCCGGTGCCAAAGTCTCTCCGGAACAGGCGCTTGCAGCCGCCCGCGCGGCGAACGCAGAGGGGGACGCGGCTGCCGCGGAGCAGTTCATCACGGCGGATCCGAACCATCTGTCCTCACCGGCTGCGGTACTCGAACTTGCCCGCTCCCACCTTGACCGCCGTGATCACCGCTCCGCGGCCGGCGTCGTGGCCCGGCATCGGCATGCCGGCGGGGAAATTTCCGTATCCACGGACAACCTCCGTCTGCTGGTGGCCGAATCCCGTGCCGGCTGCCTGGCCGCTTCGGAACAGTCCGGCGACAGGCTGCCCCCGTTCGGCGGAACCGCAGCAGGGGTCCACGTTGCCCTGCTCGATGAGGCGGAGCAGATGCTGGCCGCCTTGAAGCGCGCCGGGATCGGGCGGGCGGAGGCCGCACAGCTGGAAGGGGAGCTGACCCTGTCCCGTGCACGTTGCTTCTTCCAGCACGGCCAGTTCCGGGACTGTGCTTCCTTCTTGTCCACCGTCTACGCCCGGGGCAATGAAAACGGGCGGGGCTTCCGGGTGCTGGTCGGTTCCTGGCTGTGCGCGGCCTGGGGTATGACGGACCGTCAGGCCGACGCGTTGGAACTGGCCGGGACCCTCTGGCACCTGATGGCCGACGGCCTTCCGCCGGATCTTGACGCCCGCCCCGCAGCGGAGGCTAAGGCCCGGATCATTCACACGCTGCTGGTGGCCGGAGCCGTGGCAACGGCGGCCGGCTACCTTGAGGAGGCCAACGATGCAGCGGAACGCGTCGCCTTCGGTGGAACCGAGCGCGAGGTAAGCGAGGGGATGCTCCGGGCTTTCCAAGGCCGCGGTCCGGCCGCGACTGCGCATCTTCTCCCTGCCCTCAGGCAGCTGGAAGTGGCGGACCCGTTTGGTTTGCTGGGTGTTGTCCTGAGCGCCGCTGCGTACGCGGCGGCGCTGCACGGCCAGGAAGACCGGGCCCGGGAACACCTGCGGGCCGCCGAATCGGTGACGGGCTCCCCGCCCTGGCCGGTGCAGCGGACCGCCGCCCACTTCGCGGCCCTCGCCCAAGGCGTGCTGGGTTCCCCGGAAACCCGTCCGAGGCTGGAGGAACTCGCCGCAGCGGACGAGGAACGGGAGGCTGGCTCCTACGCGCTGCTGGCCGCTTTGGGTGTGGTGCGCCTTGGCAACCCGGAGGCTGCGCAAATGCTGCTGGACACAGCATCGGGCCTGCAGGGAAACTTCGCCCGGCTCTGCGAGATCTATGCGAAGGGGGCCGGCGAGTTTGATGCCCAGCTGCTCCTGCTCGCTGCCGACGCTGCCAACGCCGAAGGGCATGAGCTGTTGGCGCTGGAGACCGGAGAGCGGGCGCTGGAAGTGGCATCGGGGGCGGGAGACCGCGCCACTGTGCGTTTCATCCACCGTAATCGGCGCCTGGCTTCGGCGGAGACGGAGCACGACGGCGAGGTGGAGGACTGCCTTCGGGGCCTGACGGTCCGCGAACGGGCGATTGCCCGCCATGCCGCGAACGGCACCAGTAACAAGATGATCGCGCAGGAGCTCTCGATATCCGTCCGTACGGTTGAGGGCCACCTGTATCAGATTTACTCCAAGCTGCATGTCGGCAGCCGGAGGGAACTCGCCCGGCTGGTTGCAGCAGACAAGCCGGCTGCAGTGACAGGAGTGCGGTGATGGAAACGCAGATGGGCAATACGACGTCGTTCCTGCGGGCCGCGGAAGCCGAGGACATCGCAAACCAGCTCCTGGATCCGGGGCTGCGCGGCGTCGTCCTGCTGGCGCCGGAAGGCATGGGCAAGAGTGCGTTGGCTGAAGAGGTGCTTTCACGGCTGGACGGGATCGTAACGGTCTACCGCATCCATGGCAGTCCCGTGCTCTCCCGCATTCCTTATGGCGCGCTGACCCCGTTCCTGGATCCGGCGCTCGCAGAGGATCTGGAATCCCCGCTGGTGGTGCTGCGGAACATCCGCCGGTACTTCCGCGTCCGTGCGGAAGCAGGGCATCCCCAGGCGCTGCTGATGGTGGATGACGCCCACCACCTTGATGAGGCATCCAGCCACATTCTGGTCCAGCTGGCCATGTCAGGGGAGCTCCGGCTGATGGTGCTCTCACGCAGCCGAGGGGTCCACATGCAGGAACTGCTCTCCCTGGCCCGGGACGGCCTTATGTCCCGGGTTGACCTGCAGCCGCTGTCACTGGAGGCCGTCCATGAACTCTGTCTGCAGGAGCTTGGCGGCCCGGTGCTTACCGCCTCGAGCGCTGTCCTTGCCCAGGTATCCGGTGGGAATCCGCTGTACGTCAAGGCGCTGATCGCCGGTGCCCAACGGCGCGGCGAGCTGCTGCGGCGCAATGAGTCCTGGTACCTGCGGGCCCTCCCCGGCGGGCTGGAACCGACGGCCCAGGACCTCGCCAAGAGGCTTCTGGCGGGCAGGACGCCGCTGGAAAGGACGGTTCTTGAGACTGTGGCGCTGGCCGGCGCCCTCTCCCGCTCCGTTCTGGCGGCGCTGGCTGACCAAGGAGCTGTCCAGGCCCTGATCGACGACGGATATCTGGAGCCGGTGACGGATTTCCCGGAACAGCTTCGAATGGCCCAGTCGCTGCACGCGGATGCTGTCCGCAGCCTGGTTCCGCCAATGCGCAGTATCGAGATCAGGCAGAATCTGCTGGGGGACGGTGGCGCCGCGGAAGGGATAGCGCAGACTCCGCACCACCTGGCCTGGGCCTTGGACTGTGGTGATGTCCCGCAGGATTCCGCCCTGGTGCAGGGTGCGCGGGTGGCCAACGCCGTCGGCGACGCCGAACTGGCGCTGAGGCTCGCGTTGGCGGTGCGCCCAGGCGTGCTGTCTGCCAGGGCGAGGGTGGAGGCAGCCGCGGCGCAGCTTGGCCTGGGCAACCTGTCCGAGGCATGGGCCGGCGTTGAAGATGCCGTAAGCACGGCACCGGACACCGGCACCCTGGATCTCGCTGTGCTTACGACTGCTCAGCTGGCAGCGGGCTCCGAGCAGGCCGGGGACCGCATCCGCACCCTGATTGGTGCCTGGGCCGTCCGGGATGCGGAGCTTACCGGCGGACAATCCGGAGGCACCGGCCGTGCCGCGTGGATGGCGGCGGGAAAGAGTGTCCTGGCACTGTGGGCACGGGTTTCCGACGGCGACCTGCTGACGGTGGGGGAGTCGGTGGCCGCGGCCGTCTCGCTGCTGGAAGCTGAGTCTCTCCAGGCTATGGAGGCGGAATCCTCCGTGCTGCACGAGTTCAAGGCGCTGGGCTTCGCCGCCGCCTGCGAAGTCCGAACCGCGGCAGGTGCGGGCCAGGAGGCGGTGCGTGCGGCGCACGAAGCCCAGAACGAACTGCTCCAGGAGCCGCTGGCACGGAGCAGCGTCCGCGGAAGCGTTTTCCTCCGGCGCGGTTTGGCCCTGCTGCACTGTGGCAGGTTTGAGAAGCTCAGCCAGCTGCTGGCGGGCGAGCTGCAATCCAATCCGCATTATCTCCTGGCCTTCGGCGGAACCATTGGGGTCCTGGAGGGCGCATTGGAGATTCACCAGGGCCGTTTCCGTGAGGGCCTGAGGCGCCTGCGGCCTGCCATCGAAGCCCTGCGGGCACATGATCCCGAGCGTCTGCTGCCCTACGCCCTGGCAATGGCCGGTTATGTTGCCGCGGTCGTTGACGACACCGGCCCTGCAACCCGGTTCGCCGGTGAATTGCGCGGGGTGGCATATTCCAGCCCGCCTGCCCTGGCGCTGACCGCGCGTGCTTTCGCGGCTGCGGCGCTCGCCCCGCAGGGGTCGGAGGAGCCGCCGCCGTCGAAGGTCCGGGAACTGGCAGCGGAGGCCCGGGGACTGGGCCAGTACGCGGCGGAGAAGGACATCTTGGAACTGGCCATGGCTATTGGTGATTTGAAGCAGGCCCGTCGACTGGTGGACCTGACCGATTCTTTCGAAGGCGGAGAAGCGGCGGCCCTGCATGCGTACGCTGCCGCTGTAGCGGCGGACAATCCCGAGCGGATGGTCGCGGCCGCGGATGAAGCCGTGCGGCGGCGAAAATTCCTGGTGGCCGTCGAGTGCATTGGTCATGCCATCCGTTATTACGGCGCGCACAACAACTTGCGCCGGCAGCGGGCACTGATCCAGCAGCTGCGCCGCCGCCGCGACGAACTGGCAGGGGTAACCGTTTCCTACCTCAGTCCCAGCGTCCACCAGGTTCGCCTGACCAAACGGGAGCACGAGATCGTGAAGCTGCTGCTGGACGGTGCGAGCACCAAGGACATCGCGACGCGCTTCACCCTCTCACAACGCACCGTAGAGGGGCATGTGTACCGGATTTACGTAAAACTCGGCATCAGCAGGCGCACGGAACTGGAAGCGGTGTACCGGGCCTTGGAAGCCGAACCCCGGGTGCCTGCCGGCCAGTAAGCTGCCGCTGTTCATATGCCGCAGCGCGTAGTCCGCGCTGCGGCATATTGCTGCCCGGAGTGCCGCAGGTAGCGCTCGTTCCAACGGCAGGTACGGCGCCTGGACGGTTAGGTGAATGGCGTTCTTTTACGGGTGCCGACTACTGGTGCCGCACGCGCCCGGCTGGCATTGACTAGTCACGTCGGTCTCGGAGTGCGAAGAAGTGCAAAAGAAGGTCTCACATGCGTCACTCAACTGTCTTGCCCCTAACCGGAGCGCGGCTAACTGGTTCCATTCGGCTATTGCCGAAGGAGGAACCTCCACAAGCGGAGCCGGCGGCGTCGAAGTCTGCTGAGACCCAGACTTCCCCCCAGCCGTCGCCGGCTCCTTCCCTGCAGTTTCCGGTTAGGGGACGCTGAAATGGCATCGCTGAACACCAAATCCGCCCGTCCCCGGCGGGTACGGCACAACCCTCACGGCCTTCCCGTTCCTAACCCGCTTCCCACCTTCGCCCGCTCTGCCCGGACAGAGACCATCACGGAGCAGTGGGCAGCAGCCCGTCCCCGGGCCAAAGCCAAGGCGCCGGAGGATCGGTGGCGCCGCCAGTATCGGGCCGGTCTGGTCAGCACTGACTTTGTGGTGACCGTGCTGGCACTCGGCACGGGGTGGGCGGCCGTCCTCACCCTGACAAACCGGGGAGTCACAGTGGAAGCCCTGCGGCACGTGGGTTTCCTTCTCCTGCTGCTCATTGCCTGGAACGTGGGCCTGGCCGTCTACCGGACACGGGAAGAGCGGCTGCTCGGAACCGGAGCGGACGAGTACAAGCGGACGGCCACCGCCACGTTGAGGATGTTCGCCGGTGTGGCCCTGTTTATGGTGATCTTCCAGCGGGACATGCCGGGGACCGTCCTTGCGGTCTCGCTTCCCCTTGGGTTGGGCGGGCTGTTCCTGAGCCGGTGGTGCTGGCGCAAATGGCTGACCTCCCAGCGCAAACTGGGCCACTACCTCTCCCGGGTGGTGGTTTTCGGAGGGTCGGAGGACGTCGCGTATGTGGTGAAACAGGTCTCGGCCCACGCCTCCGCCGCGTACGAGGTCGCGGGTTTGGTTGTTCCAGGCGGTGCGGGGGAAGAGCTGGAAGGCGTTCTCGAATCCGGCCTTCCGCTGGCCACCGATCCAGAGGAGATCACAGAGCAGGTCCGTGAGCTGGGGGCCAATGCGGTGATCGTGGCTGGTCCGGTTCCGGGCGGAAACAGATACATCCGTGAGCTGGGCTGGCGGTTGGAGAACACCTCGACCGAACTGATCCTGGCATCAAGCCTGACGAACGTAGCCGGCCCGCGGATCCATTGGCGGCCGGTGGAAGGGCTGCCCCTGATGCATGTGGAGCTGCCGCAGTACAGCGGCGGGAAGCACTTGCTCAAGCGTTGCCTCGACATAGTCTTCGCCTCGATGGGACTGCTGGTGCTGGCGCCGGTCTTCGCCATGCTGAGCATGATCGTGCACTACGACAGTGCAGGGCCGGTGATTTTCCACCAGCAGCGCGTGGGCGTGCGGGGCCGGACGTTCCAAATGCTGAAATTCCGGTCCATGGTGATTGACGCCGAGCAGCGCCTCCCGACCCTGAAAAACCGCAACCAGGGTGCAGGGGTCCTGTTCAAGCTGAAGCAGGATCCGCGGGTAACGCGGTGCGGGCGGTGGATGCGCAGATACTCCCTCGATGAACTGCCTCAGCTGTGGAACGTGCTGCGCGGCGACATGTCCCTGGTCGGCCCGCGCCCGCCACTGCCGTCCGAGGTTAAGGGCTACCAGGGATCCACCCACCGCCGCCTCCTCATTAAACCGGGGCTGACCGGTCTGTGGCAGATCAACGGCCGCTCCAACCTTGCGTGGGACGAGTCGATTCGGCTGGATCTTTTCTACGTGGAGAACTGGTCACTGACCGGGGATCTGATGATTATGTGGCGCACTGTCAGGGTGATGGTCCGGCCTGACGGCGCGTACTGACCCCGGCGCGGGGCAAGCGGATCAGGGGACCGACGCAAACTTAGGCCAGACTCAGATGCCTTCATAACCTCACCGTGGGATGATTAGGTCAAACTTGTCTTGCGTAATGTAGCCGCAGGATGCCCGCCATCAGAGGAGTACTGATCGTGACTGTGGTTTCGACCCCCGCCACCCTGCACCACGCCGCCGGGCCCCTGGACGATGCGGAAGTGGCAAGGATCCGAAATGACTTTCCCATCCTGGACCAAACCGTCAACGGACACCGGCTGGTCTACCTGGATTCGGGTGCGACCTCGCAGAATCCGCTGAGCGTCATCGAAGCCGAGCAGGAGTTCTACGAGCAGCGCAACTCTGCTGTGCACCGCGGGGCGCATACCTTGGCCGTTGCGGCAACGGATGTCTTTGAGGAAGCCCGGAGCAAGCTCGCCGGATTCGTGGGTGCCCGGCCGGACGAGATCGTTTGGACCTCAAACGCCACGGAGGCCCTGAACCTGGTGGCCTACGCGTTCTCCAACGCTGCCGTGGGGCGCGGCGGAGCAGCCGCAAAACGCTTCGCTATTGGCGAGGGGGATGAGATCGTTGTCACCGAGATGGAGCACCACGCCAACCTCATTCCCTGGCAGGAGCTCGCAGCCCGCACCGGGGCCAGCCTAAAGTTCATCCCGGTTGACGATGACGGTGCGCTGCGCATGGAGGAAGCCGAAGCCCTGATTACGGGCCGGACCAAAATCCTGGCCTTCACCCACGCATCGAACGTACTCGGCACCATTAACCCGGTGGAGGCCCTGGTGGCCCTCGCGCGCCAGGTCGGCGCCGTCGTTGTCCTCGATGCCTGCCAGTCAGTTCCGCACCTGCCGGTGGATATAAAGGCCCTGGACGTGGATTTTGCCGCTTTTTCCGGGCATAAGATGCTGGGCCCCACCGGCATCGGGGCGCTCTATGGCAAGTCGGAACTTCTGAATGCCATGCCGCCGTTCCTGACCGGCGGATCCATGATCACCACCGTGACCATGGACAAGGCTGAGTATCTGCCCGCTCCGCAGCGTTTCGAAGCGGGTACCCAGCGCATTTCCCAGGCGATGGCCCTGGGCACAGCTGTCGATTACCTGCAGGAGACCGGGATGGAACGTATCCATGCCTGGGAAAGGACCCTGGGCCAGCGGCTCGTGTCAGGCCTGGAATCGATCGAGGGGATCCGGGTGCTGGGACCCCGTCCTGGAACGGACCGCATCGGACTGGCAGCCTTCGATGTGGACGGCGTCCACTCCCACGATGTCGGCCAGTTCCTTGATGACAAGGGCATCGCGGTGCGTGTGGGTCACCACTGCGCGCAGCCGCTTCACCGGCGGCTTGGCCTGGTCTCCACCACCCGGGCCAGCACATACCTCTATAACACCACTGAGGACGTCGACGCTTTCCTGGCCGCTGTGGCCGGCGTCCGTCCGTTCTTTGGAGTGAAGTAATGAGCGCCGAACTGCAGCAGCTGTATCAGCAGATCATCCTGGAACACGCCAAAGCCCGGCACGGCGATGGACTGGCGGATCCGCCGCCCGGGGCGCTCTCGGGCGAATCGCACCAGCTGAATCCCACCTGCGGAGATGAAATCACCCTGCGGGCCGTCCTGGACGGATCCAACGTGGACGGCATCAGCTGGGAAGGGCAGGGATGCTCGATCTCGATGGCTTCCGCCTCCGTGCTCACTGATCTGGCCGCAGGGCTGAACCAGGATGAGGTAGCTGGCCTGGTGGAGAATTTCCGTGAGGTCATGCGATCACGCGGAAGCGTGGAGGCGGACGAGGAGGTCCTTGGCGACGCCGCGGCGTTCTCCGGCGTCGCGCGCTACCCGGCCCGCGTCAAGTGCGCGATGCTGGCGTGGGTTGCGCTGGAAGAAGCGATGCAGGCCGCGAAGTAGCCGCCGGCTGCCGCGTCACGCTTAGACGGATTGCTGAAGACCTTCGGGCTGCAGGGGCAGCTCCACCCGGAAGGTCGTCCCCTCACCGGGCTGGGACGTGAGGCTGATCTGCCCGCCGTGCGCCTCAATGATGTCCTTAGTGATGCCCAGCCCGAGTCCAACACCGGGAATCCCCGCTTTCTTGACGGCGGCGGCGCGGAAGAACCGGTTAAAGACCTCATCCTGCTCGGCCTCGCTCATCCCCATGCCTTCGTCTTCGACTTCCAGCACGGCGCACCTGTCGCCCAGTCCCACCCGGATGGTGACTGTCCCTCCGCCGGGGGAATACTTAATTGCGTTCGAGACCAGGTTATCCAGGACCTGCTGGACGCGGGTGGAATCGAAGAACCCACGGACGTCGGACGGCGCATCGACCTCCAGCCGAAGGCCTGCGGTTTGGGCCCGGGGGGCGGCGGAGTCAGCGGCTGACATGGCAAGGTCTCGCAAGGACAGTTCGCCAGGCTCCAGATGAATGGTGTCCGAGACGGTGGTGAGCAGGCCGGCAACGAGCACCAGCAGGCGCTCGGCATTGCGCAGGGAAACGGACAGGGAAGTCTGCAGTGTTGCGGAGAGGTCCTCGTCTTCAGCCTCAGACACCGCGAGGTCCAGATAGCCGATGATCGAGGTTAATGGCGTGCGCAGTTCGTGGGAAACACTCGCCACGAAGTCTTCCTTGGCGCGCAGCGCGCACAGCATTTCTGTAACGTCACTGAATGCGACGACGGACCCGTTATATTCTCCGTTCTCGTCGTTCAGCGGCCGGGCGGAGACCGCCATGGCACGCTGTTCTGTTCCACGGCCCACCCAGATGATGCAGTCCGAATACGCCTCACGGCGCTGCGCGCGTGCGAGGGGGCGGTCAGCTGCGGGCAGGAGAGTGCAGCCGTCCTGCGCATAGACAAACATGTCGGATTCCGCCCAGCGGTCGGAGTCCGGAGGCACAGCGAGCTGATGGGTCGCTAGCTGCTGGTTGTTCATCAGCATCACATGCCCGTCCTTGGCCAAGACAACGACGCCGACATCGATCGTATCCAGCACGGCGTCGAGAAGCCGGGCCCTCCGGCGGCTGTCCTGCAGGCTCTGCTTAAGCGCCTGGTCTTTCTCTTCGAGCGTCGTCTGCTGGAGAGCGGCGTCCTGCACGGTTATGGCGGCAGCCAGATAAACCAGGATCATGATCAGCGGCACCAGGGCCGGCTGCAGCAGGTCAGCGGGGGCCGCCTCAGGATTTCCGAGCAGCGGTGACCAGACAATCAGCAGCGCGCCGGCGACTGCAATCAGCCCTGCCGGGCGGGGAGCGACGCCGGACCAGGCCAGCCAGAGGACAGGGAACACTGCAAGGGCGGTCATTCCCGGGACCTCGGGCTCAACGCTGCGATAGAGGAGCGCGATGCCACCAAAATCCAGAATTGGAATAATCCAATAAGCCGGCTGTCTAAATCGGTCCCACGGGACAGCTATAGACAATATCGATAAAACTGTGATCAAACCCATGCCGATTAGGAACTCGGCCTCTGAATAAGCTTCAGGTTTGGTCGCGTAAACGATTGGCAGCAAAAGGACAACGGCACCGGCAAGAGGCGACTGGCTCAGGGCCACCCGAAGACGCAGCGGCAGCATGTAGAACGCCCTGCGCCGTCCGCCGACGGACAGCGGCCGGTCCTTGAATCTGGACATTGGCCCGGTTACCTCGCATTTTTGCCGTGAATGAAGTCCTCAGTTTATGCGCCTAGGCTGTAGGATGCCGAATAAGGGGAGCGGGGTACAGCAGGTCTCGCAGGACAGGGAAAACCAGAAAAGTATGGAAACACAGCGCGTAGCCGTCATTATTGAGGATGACAAAGACATTCGTGACCTACTGCATGCAGTACTCCAGCAGTCGGGTTTTGAAGTCCATGTGAGTCCTACCGGCGCCGAAGGCGTCGAAGCGGTCCGCAGCCACAATCCGACAGTCGTCACGCTGGATCTGGGCCTGCCCGATATCGACGGCTTTGAAGTCATCCGGCAGCTGCGCCTCTTCAGCGATGCCTACATTGTGATGCTCACTGCCCGGGCCGAGGAGCTGGACACTCTGATGGGCCTGGAAGCCGGAGCAGACGATTACATCACCAAGCCCTTCCGGCCGCGTGAGCTGCGCGCCCGGATTTCCGCGATGATGCGCCGGCCCCGCAAGGACGAGGCTGCTCCTTCACCTGCCGCTGTACCGGCACCTGAGGTGGCGCCTGCCCCCGAGGCCCCCCAGCATGGGGCGGACAGCGATGTCTTCCAGCACAACGGCTTGGTGCTCGACGCCGGGACGCGGACTACGCAGTTGGCCGGAAGCGATGTGGATCTCACCCGCACGGAATTCGACCTGCTGCACGCACTCCTGGAAAGCGGCCGGCGCGTGCGGAGCAAAACGGACCTGGTCCGCCGCCTGCGTGGCGAAGACTACGACACCGGGTCCTACATCAGTGACTCCGACGAACGCACGATTGAAGTCCATGTCGGTAACGTGCGGCGGAAATTGGGCGATGACTCCCGCTCGCCGCGTTGGCTGGAAACCGTCCGCGGTGTGGGCTACCGGCTTGCTCCGGCGCAGTAAGCCCGGACGCAGGACGGTTCCGGGGCAATTTTCCGTGCCCGCCTGAAAACCGGCACCGTTTAATCCGGACGTTCCCTAGCGCGCTGGAAACGTCTGGCTGAGGTGCAGCAGGGTCTCTTCACCGCACAGCTGGATCGGTTCGATCAGCGAGGACAGGCCGCAGAAGTCGGCGTTGCGGACCATCTCCTGGGCAAGCGAAGCGAGAGCAGCGAGGCGCTCCGCTCCGGCCATCTGGCTGGAAATCTTGATGCTCAGCACCACATCCATGGCGCCGGGGAAATCTGCTTCATCCAGTGCCGAGACGAGACGGGAAAAACGTCCGGCCCACATATCGATGTAGTTCCCGACAAACTGCCGGCAGGTTTCTGGGCCCATCTGCTCGCTGAGTTCGCGCAGCACCCGGGTGGAGACCAGGGTTTGGGAGGACGGGCGTTCGGTCACGGCGATCATACCGGCACTGGCGGAGTCGGAGCAGCACCGCAGGCGCGGGTGGCGCAGCCTGACGGCGCAGTCTGGCGGGGAGACATGGGGATCCTCCTGGGTGGGCAGCATTCCCCTTGTGGGGGACATGGGGTGTTCAATGCTGCCAACTCTGGCAGGGCAAGCTCAGGAACTGTCCCCGCGCAGGCTCAAGATCACGGAAATTTTGCCAGTCTGCTGCCTAGCCAAGAAGGTGTTAACGCACGACGCCGGCACCTGGGCGGGTGCCGGCGTCGTGCGTTCCGAAAAGCCGGGTGCGGCTCTTACGGCACTAGTCTGCGATGTAGAAGAGGCGCTTGTTGACGAACTCATCCATGCCGAGCGGGCCAAGTTCGCGGCCGTAACCGGAGCGCTTTACGCCGCCGAACGGGATGTCGGCACCTTCGCCAACGCCGTTCACGTTAGCCATGCCGACCTCCAGCTGCGCGGCCGCCCGCCGCGCGCGGTCCTCATCAGTGGAGAAGACAGCGCCGCCGAGGCCGTAGTCGGAGTCGTTGGCGAGCTTAACGGCTTCTTCGTCGCTGGAAACCTTGTACACCACGGCCACCGGGCCGAAGAGTTCTTCCCGGTAGGCGCGCATCTTCGGGGTTACACCCGTGAGGACTGCCGGGGCGAAGTAAGCCCCGGGTCCGTCCTGCAGGGTGCCGCCGGCATGCAGTGTAGCGCCCTTGCTGACGGCGTCCTGGACCTGTTCGGCGAGCCCCTCGGCTGCGGTCCTGGAGGAGAGCGGGGTGTAGGTGCCCTCGGCTCCTTCGGCCGGGTTGCCGGGCTTGAGGTCCTTCGCGAGGTTGGTCAGCTCGGCCACGAAGTCGTCGAAGATGTCCTCCATAACGATCATGCGTTTGTTGGAGTTGCAGGCCTGACCCGTGTTCTCGTTGCGGATAGCCCATGCCTGGCCGGCAGCTGCCTTCACATCGTCGGTGTCGAGCACCACATAGGGGTCGGACCCGCCCAGTTCCAGCACAACCTTCTTCAGGTTCTTGCCGGCGAGCTGGCCAATGATTGCGCCGGCACGCTCGGAGCCGGTCAGCGAAACGCCCTGGATGCGCGGATCAGCGATGATATCCGCGATCTGGTCGTAGTTGGCGAAGACGTTGGTGTAGACACCTGCGGGCACACCGGCGTCGTCCATGATTTTCTGGATCGCCAGTGCGGACTTCGGGCAGGATTCTGCGTGCTTGAGGATGATCGTGTTGCCCAGCATCAGGTTTGGCGCCGCGAACCGGGCCACCTGGTAGTAAGGGAAGTTCCACGGCATGATGCCCAGCAGCGGGCCGACCGGGAGCTTCTGGATCATGGCACGGCCGCCGCCGATCGCCTTGATTTCCTGGTCCGCTGCCAGTCCGGGACCTTCAGTGGCGAAGTAGCTGAAAATGTCCGTGCAGAACTCCGCCTCACCCTTGGCCTCGGCGAGCGGCTTGCCCATTTCCTCGGTGATAATGGCGCCCAGTTCATCCATGCGTTCGGTGAAAAGTTCACCCACCCGGGCTACGATCCGGCTCCGCTCTTCGATGGGAACTTCGCGCCAGGACTCGAACGCCGCCTGTGAAGCTGCCAGGGCCTCCTGGATCTCGGCGTCGGTGGCCGTGGGGAATTCCTCGCCCTGTTCACCGGTAGCGGGATTCACTACCCGGTAGGACCTGGCCGTTGTATTGGAAGTGGTGCTCACGTCCGTACTCCTTACGCATGTATGTGGGTTATGCCATCATGCCGCGAAATTGCCTTCAGGGTAAACAAATCGCCTGTTGGTGACGCGGTGGGCGAACGCAGGCAGGGTATGGGCCCCGTCTGCATCCGCACACGCTAGAGTTCTGCTCCACTTTCGGGCCTCTTTCGCCCGGTATTGAAGGCATAAACGGCGACGGTGCCCAGTGCCGCCCCAAGAGTGTTTGCCATGACATCCTGCGGAGTAGCGAAACGTTCCGGAAGAAGCAGGGCCTGGCCCGTTTCCACCCCGGCGGATAGGCAAAACCCCGCTAAAGCGGCCAGCCAGGTCCAGCGCGGGCTTAGCCAGGCTCCCACCAGGAGCCCCAACGGGACGAACAGCACCACGTTCGCAGCAGCTTCCACGAGTCCGTAGTCCACCCACCGCGGGATACCTGCGGTGTGCAGCAGGTCCAGGAACCGCTGCAGTGCCGCGCCCGCACCTCCACGGTCCACCGGGGAAGGTGCGAAGACGATGGCGGAGAGTGCGCCGAAGTAGAGCGCGGAGGCGGCGGCCAACCACGGCCGGAGCCGGGATTTGGTGCCGCGTTCGGGTCGATCCATGCCTGCTCGCCTTCCGGATTCAGGTCCCCACCCGTGTCCAGCACCGGCTGGAGGACCAGGTTGCGCAGATGTTGAGGGCGCCTTGTGGGCGCCTTGAGCATTGTCCCAATGTTTTCAGAACCCTGTGCCAAGACTGGCCGGTTTCTTGAGTTGGGGGTTGGAGAGTAGTTCCAGCGGCAGGGGAACACCCCAGGCCGAACAGCTTTCACAAGGAACAAGGGGAACACAATGAACAAGATGGCAAAAGGCGCACTGGCAACCGGCGTAGGCGTGGCACTGCTCCTCGGCGGCGGCGGAACCCTGGCGGTCTGGAACCAGAGCGCATCGGCCAACGCCGGTACGATCGTGGCCGGCGACCTGAACCTGGTAGCTGCCAAGGGCGTGTGGACGAACGCCAAGGGCACCATCGTGGATCCCGCCAGCTACAAGGTGGTTCCGGGTGACGTGCTGACGTACACCCAGACCCTGGATGTCACCCTGGTGGGCGATCTCATGAACGCCAAACTGACCCTCAGTGGCGCGGCCAGTGCCTTCCAGAATGCCCAGGTCTCCCCGATCGAGCTCAAGGGCGCTACCGCAGGAGGCGTTCTCAACGCAGCCAGCCTGACCCCGGCGACTATTCCGGCAGACAAGAAGGTCACGGCCTCCACCAAGTTCACCTTCAACTCGGCCACCACCGGCCGCGACGACGTCAACAAGACGGCTGACTTCACCAACCTGAGCTACTCCCTGGAGCAGATCGCCCCGAAGTAACAGGGCACCGCACCATCTTGTTCTAACCCCTGGCTGTGCGCGGCGCGCACGCTCCGCGCACAGCCTGTTCCCCTTGGAGACGGACTTCATGAAAAGCCTACGAGCACTGAAAGCGGCAGGACTGATCTTCGCCGCCATGGCGCTCGGGCTGATGACCGCCCAGGGGAGCTATGCAGTGTGGAATGCCGGGGCAACCGCCGCTGCCGGCACCGTCCAGGCAGCTGGCTTCGACGTCGAAATGGACAATGGAAGCGGCGCAGCCGTCCTCATGACCCAGAACGACGGCAGCCAGGGCACCGTTGCCCTGAACGTTGGCACTGTCAACGCCGGAGCTTCCTCCTTTACGGCCGTCAAGCTCACCAACAACTCCGATGCCGGCGGCGATTTCACCATCCGCGCTTCGGTCGCTGGTTCTCCACAGTTCTCCGCCCCTGGCAACCTGTGGACCATTCAGCACCGTGCCGCACCGGGAGGAAACCCCGCATCTTGCAATGCCGCTCTCTTCGCCGGAACCCAGGACCAGACGGTGGACATCCCCAAGGGGAGCTCGGGAATTATCTGTTTCCAAGTGTCCCTGGCCGCCTCGGCCAACATCCAGGGGCAGGTAACCACAATCTCCGTCCCGCTCTCAGCCGCACAAGTAGGTTAGGAATCTCATGTCAATTGGAACCAGCACCCCCTCGCCGGCAACCCGGGCACTGAAGCTCGCCGGAACCGCGCTGAGCCTGGCCGCCATGACCGTGGCAGCCCTCGCTGCCCTCGTATTGATCATCTTCCCCCTGCTGACCGGCTCCCAGACCTACTCGGTGCTGACCAGTTCCATGGCTCCGAACTACGCTCCCGGTACCTTCCTGGTCGTCAAGCCGACGCCGGCGGACGCCCTCAAGACCGGTGACGTGATCACGTACCAGATCGAATCCGGCAAACCCACAGTCATCACCCACCGGATCACCGGCGTCGGCGCCGGCCAAAACGGCGAGCGCGTCTTCACCACCAAGGGCGATAACAATGACCTGGCAGATGCCGCCCCGGTCACCGAAGTCCAGATCCGCGGCAAGCTCTCCTACGCCGTCCCGCTTGTCGGTTTCGTGGCCAACGGGCTGGGCAACAGCGACCGCGGTGCGATCGCGCAGTGGGGTGCGGTTGGCCTGCTCGGTTACGGGATTGTGCTGCTGGTCCGCGGCAGCCTCGAGAAGAAGCGCAAGAAGTCCGAACCCGAGGTTGAGGCCGTACTGCTGGATCTGCCGGCCCGGGAGCAGAGCTTTGGCCTGAACCCCCATGGCTCCCACAGCCACACGGGGTTCAGCAACGACCCGGTGCTGCGCGAGTGTGACCACTGCGACCACGGTGCTTCCCCCTTCCACCCGGTCGCAGCTCCAAAGACCGTGGCAGTCTGATGCAATCCTCCAGCCGGACCAGGGTGCCCCTGGGCGCCCGGGCCCGCCTGGCCCGCGGCCTGCTGGCCGTTGCTTCCGTGGCAGCAGCCTCCCTCGCCGCTGCTCCCGCCGCGCA
Source organism: Arthrobacter sp. (assembly GCF_031988865.1). Taxonomy (NCBI): domain Bacteria; kingdom Bacillati; phylum Actinomycetota; class Actinomycetes; order Micrococcales; family Micrococcaceae; genus Arthrobacter; species Arthrobacter sp. Next base: position 7,782 of record NZ_DALZXY010000036.1, on the reverse strand, counting down.
CGCGGCTGACGACTTTCTGCAGATCAGCTTGGACGGCACGACCTACGGCAGTTCGGCCAGCGGATCGGTCTTCGCAGACGGTGTCCTGATGGTGCCCGGAGCCACGACCACAGGGTCAATCTGGGTACGCAATACCGGTTCCGAGCAGGCCTTCCTCACCGCAGCAGCGGTCAGCACTGCGATGGACGCGGAGCTTTCCGGTTACTTGGCTGTCGGCTCCACTGGCCTGGGAACGTTTCCCACCGGCACGGCCTTGACCGGCGCGGCAGGGACCTGCACGGAGCTGGAGCTGGCCCTTGCCGTTCCGGCCGGCGGAACCCGCCGAATCGAGCTCGCAGCGGGGCTGCTGCCCGAGACGCCCAACGCGGCCATGTCCAAACAGGGCAGCTTCGACATCCTATTCCTGCTCGATTCCGCCGGGGCAGGCCGACCCGCCTGCGACGCGCTCACAGCACCGGAACGCCCCATAGAGCTGCCGTCCCTGGGCACAGGCCCGGGACAGTTCAACGCGGCACCACCCATCGCTGTCTCCGGAGCTTCCACCGCCTTTGTCGCCGGAACACCCGCTGCGGCACCGGCCACACCCGGAGGAGGTGGAGCGGCCGCGGTTCCCCGTTCCGGTGGCGCCGAACGCTCCGGCAACACGGGCTCACCAGACGGCATCGCACCGGCGTCGTTCATCGAGAGTACGGTGGAACCGATCATCCGCACCTGGCAGGGCACCTTGATGGTGCTGCTCAGCGCCGCATTCTTCGCTGCTGCAGCGGTCAGGACACGAGTTACCCGAAGGACATCATGAATCCGAACGAGCAGCCGGACCCAGCCCACGGGAAATCGGGTTGGTTCCAGCGGCTTCGGCGGCTCCCCGGTTCACGTACCGCAGCGGCGGCATTCGTCCTCACGATTGCACTGGGGGTAGGCGGCCCAGCAGCGTATGCCTGGTGGAGCCAGCAGGGCAGGGCGGAGATCAGCATCACGGCCGGTGCCCCGACCCAGCCGGCTCCGACTCCCACCCCGCCGGTTCCTTCGCCCGATCCGACTCCCACCCAGCCCGGCCCTCCGATAGTTGGCCCTGGACCGGTTCTGGCCGGATGGCCGGGAAAGCCAACGGGAAAGGCCACCTGCACGCCGTTGAAGGATTTCGACGGCCTGAGGCAGGACACAGAAATGGATACCAGGTTCGCGTGGGGAGCTCCGGTTCGAGGCACGGCGCCGACGAATTATGTGGTGCGGGTAACGTCCAACAGCCCCGGGTTCGTCTATGACCAGGTCCAGAACGTCCCCACCACGAATGCCACGTTCAAGTTCCCCCGGTCGCCATCCGCCCCAGGCAGCGGCAACGCGACTGAAGCTTCGACGCCGTACTACACCACGTACACCGTCAGGGTGATACCCATGAATGGGGACGTCGCCGGGGACCCGCTCTACTGGACTTACAAGTACGAGCATTGGAAGCTCAATAACTGCTACGACGAGCGTGGGCAGGGCAACGGACTGGGTACTGTGGGCAACACCGCGCTTACCTGCCCTGTGCCGGCCCTGACCACAGCGGGCGGCTATTCAACACTGACGCTGGCATGGCAGCCCGCCCCGGCCGCAGTCTCTTACCGGGTGACTGTTATATCGAATGGGCGAGCCACGCTCTATGGCCTGGACACGGCCACACCGGACATCCAGACGGCGCTGCGGTTCCCGAAAGCCAGCGGGGCTTACGGGCAATACACGGTTCGGGTCCAGCCGATGAACGCCAGCGGCGCGGGAGACCCCGCGTACATGACGTACCAGCTGGGGGAGTACAGTCACGAGTGCTGGAAGACCGGCAGCGAGTCGCTTTAGCGCTTCACCCGTCTTCGGCGGGTGGCAGGCACAAACCAGGGTTTGGGGGAATTCATGGGAAACGATGAAAGAGGCGTCCGGCCGCCACGGCGGCACGGCATGTTCCGGCGTCTGAGGCGGCTGCCGGGGTCCCGAACCGCGGCGGCTGCCTTTGTCCTGACGGTTGCGCTGGGGCTGGGCGCTCCGGCCGCCTACGCGTGGTGGAGCCAGCAGGGATCCGCGGCCATAACGGTGACTGCCGGTAAGCCGACGCCGACGCCGACGCCAACCCCGGAGCCCACCCCAACCTCCGCACCCACGCCAACTCCCACGCCGCCCACCACCGCCCCTGCGCCCCTGCCGGTAACTCCGACAGCCTTGACCTGTTCCCGCCCCGCTTCGGGTGGGCCCAACAACGGGGGCCGGCAGACATCAATCGCCTGGACGGCAAATGCCGCCCCGAGCGGGAGCTACACCGTGGTGGACATTGTCCTCAAGACCAAGAACGGCCAGGCCCAAACCGCCACCAGGAGCTACGCGGTGCCGGGGACAAGCGGTACGGTCCTGCTCGCTGCCCTCCCGGGAATCGAACCTTTTTTGGCAGACGCCCAGGGGAACAACACGAAGTTTGATGTCGCCGTGCGCAACGCGTGGCTTTCCTCAGCAGTCACATCACCGACCCTGCTGGGAGGCAAGGTCACCATCCAGGGGACTCCGTCCGCACCGCTCACGTACGCCGGTTTCCAGTACAAGGAAAACGGCGACTGGTTCAACTGCCCGCACGGGATCAACTGACCGGCTGCGTCAGCGTCCCTTGTCCTGCTGGCCTTCCTCGAACACGTCCGGAATGCCGTTGTTGTCCGCATCGAGGCGTTCGGCGGCTTCGAGGACGGCGTAGCGGCGGTTACGGATGGTCAGCAGGATCGAGGCCAGCACGGCCGCGAGCACGGAAGCCGCCAGAATAGCGACCTTCGCGTCGTCGTTGTGTGCCGAGCCGACTTCGAAACTGAGGTCGTTGACGAGCAGGGAGACCGTAAAGCCGATGCCGGCGAGGATGCCGATACCGGTCAGGTCCACCCACTTCACCGAATCATCCAGGCGTGCCTTGGTCACTGTGGTGAGGGCCCAGGTGGTCAGCAGGACGCCGATCGGCTTGCCCACCACGAGCCCGAGGATGATGCCGATGGCGACCGGATCGGTGAGGACGCGGCCCAAGCCATGGATTCCGCCGATCGCGACGCCGGCGGAGAAGAATGCGAAGACAGGGACAGCGAAACCGGTGGAGATGGGACGGAACCGGTGCTCGAAGATTTCCGCCAGGCCCGGCTTTTCCTCGTCGTGGGGGAGCGCTTTGCCGTCTGCACTGCGCCGGAGGACAGGAACAGCAAAGCCAAGCAGAACACCGGCGACGGTGGCATGGACACCCGAGGCGTGCATCAGGACCCAGACGGCAATCGCGAGGGGGGCAAGGAAGGCCCAGAACGGCCAGCGCCGCGTGCCGAAGAACCGGGGAGCGCGCTGGACCAGGGCGGTGAATGCCGCCAGCGGCACCAGCATCAGGAACAGCATGGTCGCGTTCACATTTTCTGAATAGAAGAGCGCGATGATCGTGATGGCGATCAGGTCATCGACCACGGCGAGCGTCAGCAGGAAGATCCGCAGCGCGCTGGGCAGGTGGGAACTGATGACGGCCAGGACCGCCAGGGCGAAGGCAATGTCGGTGGCAGTTGGAATGGCCCAGCCGCGCAGGCCATCGGATCCGGAAATCAGGTTCACAGCCACGTAGATCAGCGCTGGGACGACGACGCCGCCAAAGGCGGCCGCCACCGGGACGATGGCCTTGCTGACCTGCCGCAGATCCCCGGCCACGAACTCTTTCTTGAGTTCCAGGCCAACGAGGAAGAAGAAGATAGCCAGCAGCCCGTCGGCCGCCCATGCCCCGACAGTGAGGTCCAGATGCCACGGTTCATAGCCGAAACTGAAGTCCCGGATGTTGAAGTAGGACTCCGACGCCGGAGAGTTGGCCCAAATAAGCGCTGCAACGGTCGCGACGAGCAGCAGGATGCCGCCAACGGTTTCCTTGCGGAGGATCTCGCCTATCCGCAAGTGTTCGCCGTAGCTGGACCGGCCAAGAATGGTGCGGGACTCCCCGGAGGGCTGATGTGAGGCCATGAAGGCTCCTAAACGTAATCGGGTACGGCAAAACTACTGCCGACCAGACTTCCCGGCTCACCTTCGTCCAGCTTACCTTCCCCCGCGCCCTGCTGAACGCGGGGGAAGGAAGCGCTAGCCAGCCAGGGCGCGGACGCCGATGATCGTGGTAGCCAGCCCGAAGATGACCGCAGTGCTGATCATCATCAGATTAACGGTCATAAAGCGGGTGGGAGTGCCATTCGCGTCCCGGGCTTCCGGGGCGTTGAGCACGCGCTTGAGGAAAGGGGGCCAAACGAGGATCGACCAGAGGCCGGCCGCAATGAGGACAAAGGCCAGGGGTGCTGACAGGGACACGCGCAGTTCTCTCTTTCAGTCCGTCGCCGGGCTCAGTTGTTTTCGATCCATTTGCCGGCCTGTGAGGCCTGGATGGTCAGTGCCTTGCCGATCATGGGCTCCGCGGCCTTGGCGATCTTGTCACCCAGGAACGGGATGGACGAGGTGACGGTGCCTTCGACGTCGGTCCGCGTGCCCTCCGGAATGGCCACCATGCGCTGGACGGCATTGACCTTCAGCGGGACGCCGGCCACGGATAGGTCGATCGTTGCCGTCCGGGAGCCGTCCGCAGCCGGGGCTTCCCACGACTCCTTCTGGGTCACGGTCAGCGAGGCGCCGACGAGCTTTTTCGCCATCTCCGGAAGGCGGTCCGTGGGGAGTGACCGGACAGCCGTGAGGGTGAACGGGCCGGAGATATCGCCGTCGACCACCAGGGACACCAGCGAACCGCCGACGTGCTCGCTGATGCTGCGGACGAATCCTTCGTCCGTGAAGGTCTTGGTCAGCGTGGCGGCGTCGTAGGGCAGGGTGGTGGAAGCAGACAGGGCCATTGGGTCCTCCGATAGTTGATGTGCGGCAGATCCGGCACTGAAGTGCCCGGACCCGCCAAACATCCTAGTCGGTGAAACTGGGCCTCTTCCAAAGCGCCCTTGGCTGTCAGGGGATGGTGATGCAGCCGGCCGTCCGGTTATCAGCGGAATGGATCACGATGGACTTGCCCGATCCGTTGTCCGGGAGGACCCAGGGGGCCGTCACCGACGCATCGGCGGACCCGTCGGCATCGGTGGTGAAGTCCAGTGCCAGGCCAGCGGGCACGTTTTCACTGAGATCTTCCTGGACGTACTCCGGTCCGGCGTCCGAGGCGCTGGCCCCGCACGCCGCAGAATGCAGAACTCCCGAATAGCCGGTATCGGCGGCGAATCCCTGGACCTGCATCTCCAGGACCGTCCCCTGATCCGTTTCCCGAATGGTCAGTTCAGTTTCCGCACCGGCCGGGATCAGTCCGGAGTCGTAGGCGGTCGCAATGGCGTTCTCACACCACGGCACAAAGGCACCTTCGATCACTCCGCCCTCAAGGGCGGTGGGCGACGTCGAGGGGCAGGAGTCGGCTGCCACCGTGGTGCCCGGGCCGGCTGCTTCGCAGGAGGCCGAAGTCGCTTCGGCCCCCGTGCATCCGCTCGAATCCGGTGACGACGACGCGGACGGACTGTTGGACGCGTCGTCCTCGGTCCCGCCACTTGAACATGCAGTGAAGGTGAGGACGAGCGCAGCCAATGCAGTGAGCAGGAGCAGCGTTTTACGTACCGTTTTGCGTCCCATGGGGGCAGACCTCCGATGCGCTGGGAAATGCGGTTGCGGTGATGCCCGTGTGCCATTCCAGCGTGGCAGCCGCCAACTGGAAAATCCACAGTCGGGGCCAGTGCAGGAGGGGCGGAAACCTAGCCTACGAATCATGGAAAGGGAAGGTGCTGCCAATGGGACGGAAGAGAAAAAAGATGAATGGGGTGTGGTCGCTGGCTCCCTCTGTTAGGCCTCCGGTTCATCACCTAGCATCACCGCACGGCTTGCCTCGGGGGCGGAGCACGCCGGCCGTATCCATTCACTCGCACTCTCATAGGGGAACGATGAAATTCAGCAAATCGGCGCGCGGGGCAGCCCTCGCGGCCACGATCGTACTAGCAGTCTCGGCGGGGGCCCCGGCGGCTGTCGCAGCCCAGGTCAACTCAGGAGGCAAGGGCGGCCAGGGGGCCCAGCAGGGTCCGGGCCACAACAACGGCAAGCCGGGCAACGATAAGCCCGGCAACGGCAACGGCAACGGCAACGGCAACGGCCACGGCAATGGCAATGGCCACGGCAACGGTAACGGCAACGGCCACGGCAATCCCGGGAAATCCGATTCCGAGAAGCTGCGGGACAAAGTCACCATCAAGGGCCTGACCGGTCATCTGGCAGCGTTCCAGGCCGCGGCAGACGCCAACGGCGGCAACCGTGCGGCGGGAACGCCCGGCTACGAAGCCTCCGCCCGGTACGTGGAATCCCAGCTGCGCAAGGCCGGGTACCAGCCGTTCCGCCAGCCGTTCACCTACGAGCAGTTCCTGCTGGCCGGAGACTCCCTGTCGCAGGTGACCCCGAACCCGGTCAGCTACACCTCAGGCACCGACTACATCACGATGAGCTACTCAGGCAGCGGGGACGTCACAGCGGCCGTCACCGCCGTCGACATCAACCTCGCGGGAGACCGCGCGAACACCTCCGGCTGTGAGGCGGCGGACTTTGCGGGTTTCCCCGCAGGGAACATCGCCCTGCTGCAACGGGGCAGCTGCGCTTTCGGTGACAAGGTCGCCAACGCGGCAGCAGCTGGTGCTGCCGGCGCCGTCATCTTCAACCAGGGCAACGACGTCCCTGGTGATGACCGCACGGGGCTGATCAACGGCACGCTCGGTTCGGAGCTGTCCGCCATCCCCGCCGTAGGAACCACCTTTGCCCTTGGGGAAACCCTCGCCGGAACGGCGGGAGCGACCCTCCACCTGACCGTTGACTCCTCCATCCAGGCGACCGAGACCTTCAACATCATTGCGGATACGCCCAAGGGCGACCCAACCCGCCAGATCGTCGTCGGCGGCCACCTGGACTCGGTTGCTGAGGGCCCCGGCATCAACGACAACGGCAGCGGATCGGCCGCCGTTCTGGAAACCGCGATCCAGCTGGGCAAAACGGGGAAGTTCAAGCTTGAGAACCAGATCCGGTTCGCGTTCTGGGGCGCCGAGGAAGACGGTCTTGTCGGTTCCACCCACTACGTTTCCCAGCTCGACGAGACAGGCATCGCCAATACGCTGCTCAACCTGAACTTCGACATGGTTGGCTCCACCAACTTCGTCCGCTTCGTCTACGACGGTGATGGCGATGCGTTCGGCAGTTCCGGTCCCGCTGGGTCGGACACGATCGAAGGAGTCTTCCAGGACTACTTCACCTCGGAAGGACTTGCGACGGCGCCCACGGAGTTCGATGGCCGCTCGGATTATCTGGCGTTCATCGAGAACGGCATCCCCGCCGGTGGCTTGTTCTCCGGGGCGGAGGGCCTGAAGACCCCGGAGGAAGCAGCGATCTTCGGCGGGACGGCGGGGGTTGCCTACGACCCGTGCTATCACGCAGTGTGTGACGACCTGGGCAACATCAGTAACCAGGCAATGGGCGAGATGTCCGACGCCGTCGCCCATTCGGTGCTGACCTTCGCGCAATCGGATGCTGACATCAAGGGCGGGGCAGGGGCAGCCCGTACCGTTCCGGCGGAGCCTGAGTACAAGGGCCACGAGGCACTGCGCTAGCAGCGCTTCGCCGTCGTTAGGCAAACGCCCGGCTGGGGTTTCCCAGCCGGGCGTTTGCGTGGTGTCTTTTGTGTGTGTTGGGGAAGGACTCGGGGTCTGTGGGTGGTTACGTGCGGTGAGTGCGCAGGTGTGGCGGGCTAGCTGCCGGAGCTGG
>NZ_DALZXY010000035.1:0-31820 GCF_031988865.1 Arthrobacter sp. | reverse complement strand
CGTTGGCCCGCGGGTCACATTGCATCCCGCCACCCCGTGAGCTCGGTTCGCCGCCCACACCTAATCAGCCAGCAGGACCGCCCCTCTGTATGGTCTTATGCCACCCGGGCAGGCGACCTGCCAACCCGTTCCCGCCGCTCAGTCACTCAGAAGGGCGGCGGGTCCAGATCCTGAAGGTTTCCGTCCAATCGGTGCATGCTTTCACCGTTGCCTTGGTTGCCCTGTCGGATAGCAGGGGCCGGTAGATTCCACTCTCCTTCAGGCGCCTTCCCGGTACCAAACCCGAGCATCGGTGCTGTCCGGTACCTGCGTCCAGTCGGCGACGTCCATTGGATGCTCCCCGGCTCTGGCTGCGTGGCCTTCCAGTGTCCGAGGGTTTTGAACCTGTGGTGCTTTGGACACAGATGTTCAAGGTTCGAGTGTTCGGTGTTCCCGCCCTGAGCCCATGGCCGGGTGTGGTCGATCTGCGAAACCTGTGCGTTCACTCCGCAGCCGGGGAACCGGCAGGTGCCGTCCCTGGCTTGGAGCCAACGCTTAAGGCCGGAGGGAATTCGCCGACGACGTCCAACCCCAAGGATCGCCCCGGTCGTTGGGTCCTGAACCAACGGCGTCCAGGAAAGGGCCTCATAGATCATTCGGCGGCCTGCTTCGGGACTCAGCGGACCGTAACCATTGAGTTCCACCGGGGCTTCATCCATCCCCGCGAGGGTGTCGGCGTTGATGAGGACCATAACCTCCGTCCGCATTCCTTTTCTGTGTGCTCCCCGCTTCCGGGAGCTCACCTTTCTGCCATACGGTCTGCCCGGCGTTCCAAACCCACTAGCGTCACCCGCGCTCGCGGACGATTCGGTCTTGTGGGTGCCGGGTTCCCCGCGGGGTCCAGAGACCTGACCATGTGTCATCGTCCCGCCCGATGCCGAACGATGACCGGCTGGGGGCATCCGGCGGCGGGTAGAGGGCTGGTCGGGTATGGGTGCTCGGTCCTGCGAACCTACTTCCCCGCCATCTCCAAGTCTTGTGGCAGGAAGCCTTCCATCAAGCAGCAGCGAACCCAGGATGTCAGCCCGCAACTGGTCCATGGAACGCTCGTCCCCTGCTGCTTTCTCGCTGCGGGCTGCTACAGAGAGTGCCGTGTGGATGGCCAGGCCGTTTTCTGCGGCAAGAAAGGCTGAGACGCAAGACATTCCGTCAGGTAGCGCCTCAAAACAGACACGCCGCTTCGCCAGGGCGTCCTTATGCCGCACTGGAATGGTCCCTGGGAATAGGGATTCTCGCAGTCTTCGGGCTTTGGCTGTGAACCGCGCCGCGGTGAGCCCTTCAGCATGGGCGAGCAGGTCTGTTTCAAACTGCGCCCGCGTGCTGCAGGCAGAACTGCCCTCAAGAAGTCCAAGCAGATCCTCGCCGCCGGATTCATCCGCGGTTCCGCCCTCGCGTTCGTCATCCGGAACGTACTGCACCTCATCGAGCACGACCCTGGCGTGCTGATAACTGATTCTGCCTTCCGAGAGCCGTTCCAGTGTCTGAATGGTCCCGGTGCAGAGGTTGTTTGATTCGTTGACAAGGCGCAGCGCGCTCATGTGGGGCAGGTGGAGAATGGCGCCGACCTCGGCGGCGGCGAGGCTCTGTGCCCACGCGTGGTCCTCCCTGCCAGCAGTTTGGACGATGTCACGGGCGAAAAGCTTCTCGATACGGGCCACAACCTGCGCCTGCTGCGCCTGTGCCCAGGAAATCAGGGCACCGAGCCTCGCAAGGGTGTGACCGGCTTCGTCCGCTGTCAAAAAGCCAGGTTCCTTCAGCGACAGCCTGCCGTCGAAACCATTCGGGAACGTTTCCACAGCCCCGGTGGGAGCCTGCTCATCCACGCAGAAAACCGCCAGGGTGGCACTCCTGCCAGAACGCGAAGGCGTGCCGGAACCCCTAGCGTCAGAACCGGTGGTGCCCGAAGAGCCGTTCATAGCTCAAGGCTTTCATCCGGCACTGACATTTGAGGGCCAAAATCGTGCCTTTTCGGCTCTACCAAATACGGGATATCTGCCGTTAACTACTTGCTTTTATTGGGCCACAGCTGACTGAATACGGGTACTGCTGACGTAAGGCTCCTACACCCGTGCGGGACCGCGGAAAGAGCACCGGTTCCCTCTCTAACCGGCTCCCCCGTCTAACCAGCTCGTCCCGGCCCGCCATGCCGCAGCCTCCCAAGCCTCCGCAGCCTCCCAACCCGACCAACCCGACCAACCCGACCAACCCGACGCCACCATGGCACCTGGGGTTCGCCGTCGGGTTCGGGAAGCCCCTCCGGATCCCGGCGTTCGTGCCAGCGCCGAACCTCAGTCTCGACGTCGCGCAGCTTCGTAATCACCGGAGGGCCTCCCAGCAGCTGCCTGCGGGCCTCGATAATGCGTGAATTGAAGTCCTCGACAGTCTCCCGGACCTGGGCCTCGGAAGATTTCGTGTCAAGGATGCCGTCGAATTCGGCGTCCTCAACACGAAGCAGCAATGCAGGAGGTCCCAGGCCGCTGAGATTCTCGCGCTGGATAAGTCCTTTGATCCACCAGTCGGGATCGTGCCCCTCCCCCAGACCAGGTATGGGTTTGCCCGCGTACTTCAGATTGTCGAACTCACCGCGCATCATTGCGTCACGGATCAAGTAGTCCGCCTTTTCTGCCGGATCGACCTTCTCTTTCCTCCGCCGCAAGTCGGCTTCCTGCTCAGTTTCCGCCGCCTCACCACCGTTCTGAGCTTCCTCACCGTTCGGAGCTCCCTCGGCACGGACCCGTGCGGCCCGCTCCATTCTTCGCCGGTAAGCATCGGCTCCCCGATTGCCCATCGCTCCCGCAGCCTCCTCACTCTGAAAGTCCTGTCCCCGCCCCTCGCAGTCCCCCGTCAACAGCTCGTCAAGGGCGTAGCCGTGTCGCCCATCCGGGCGGAATCCGGCACGACGGCGGTTGGCTGGTTCGGGTGGCCTGCCCCAGTGGTTTTTCCTTCCACCCTGCGCGCAGGGCCGCGTGGGCGTCAACCGGTATAGCAGCAAGGCCACGTCTAGGGCCCCGCGCTTTTGCCGGGCTGCGGTGGATTCAACGGTCCCGCGATGGGATCGTTCGTGGACAGCCTAGCCAATTACCGTTGGTATGACCTTCCGGATTGAAACGGGCTCAGGATCCTTTCGCTATCAACAGCATTCCAAAGCAATTTCCGGATTAGTTCGGCGTTCCTTAGGCGATCGACAAATAAGGGGGGCGCCGGCGACAGCGACTTATAAGAATGCGCGGTAAGTCCCCAGCTGATCCTCCTGAAACGGGTACCCGTCCAGCCGCTCAGGTCAGTCGACCTGCAGTACGTTCCCGCCCGTGAGCTGAAGCAATTCGGCAAAATCCGTCCGGAAAACCGAGTAGGGCGTACCGGCGGCAACCCAGACGTCGTCGTACTGCTCAAGGTCGCGGTCAATAACCGTCTGGACCGGTTCCGGATGGCCAACCGGAGACACCCCTCCAATCACCTGCCCGGTGGCAGCACGCACCTGCTCGGGAGCGGCACGCTTGATCTTCGCCTTGCCCAACCGGGAAGCGAGCGCGGCGGTGTCCACCCGGTGGGCGCCGCTGGTTATCACCAGGAGAGGATCGCCGTCGGCCATAAACACCAGGCTGTTGCCGATGGCACCGACCTCGCAGCCCAGTGTGTCGGCGGCCTCAGCAGCAGTGCGCGCGGATCCGTCCAATTCAATGACCTGGGCAGCGGAGCCCTTGTCCTCGAGTACGTGCTGCACCCGGGCAGCGGCCGGTGGGAGCTGGGAAGACAACATGCAGCGAACACTAGCAAAGCGCATCACCGGGACGGCGGAAGCAGACCCGGGAAACGCAGACCCGCCAAGCGCCGGCCGGACCCGGGCACCACAGGGCCGGACACCCCAGGAACCTGACACCCCAGGACCGGGACGCCCCCGGAACCTGACACCCCAGGACCCGGACACCCCAGGACCCGGACGCCTCAGGACCGGACGATATCCTGCGGATCCGGGCCACCGCGGACGCCGGTATCCAACGCACTGATATCGGACACCTCGGCCGCCGTCAGCGCAAAATCGAAAATGTCGATGTTTTCCGCGATCCGCTTGGGTGTCACCGACTTCGGAATTGCGCAGATCCCGAGCTGAATGTCCCAGCGCAGGATCACCTGGGCGGGAGTCTTGTGATATTTGGCGGCCAGGGCCGTGATCACTGGATCCTGCAGCGGATCCTTCGTCCCGGCGGCGTCGGACGAGTACCTGTTCACACCCCCTATCGGCGACCACGCCTCAGTGAGGATGCCGTGCTCCAGGTTGAATGCCCGGATCTCGGGTTCGCTGAAGTACGGATGCACCTGGATCTGGTTGACCGCCGGTACGACGTCGGTGCGCGCCAGCAGTTCGGCCAGCTGTGCAGTTTCAAAATTACTCACGCCGATGGCCCGGACGCGACCCTGTTCGTACAGCGTCTGGAGCGCCTGGTAGGCGGCCACGGTGGCATCAAAGTCCGATGGCAGCGGCTGGTGCAGCAGGTACAGATCCAGGCTGTCGAGGCCCAGTTTCGCCAGGCTCGCGTCGAAGGCCCGGAAGGCGGAGTCGTAACCGTAGTCGTCCACCCAGAGTTTGGTGGTGATGAACAGTTCGGCCCGGTCAATCCCGGACTGGCTCAGCGCCGAGCCGACCTCTGCCTCGTTCTGGTACGCCGCCGCGGTGTCGATCAGCCGGTAGCCGTTGGCGAGGGCGGTCTCCACGGACACGGTGGTCCGGGCAGGAGGATTACGGTACACACCGAAACCCACGGCCGGGATCGCGGTGTCGTTGTTCAACGTCAGCATCGGCATGACTGCGGTCATCAGGTTCTCCGATTCAGCCAGAGCACGGGTAATGGGCGGCTCGGGTTCGGTTGTGGTCCCGTGACGAAACGTTCAACCGGCCGGCCTCCAGGAAGGCGAACCCTGTTTGCGGCCCGATGAACGCTACGGGACTTCATGTACTGAGGCAATGGATACAACAAATAGTCTCCAAACCACTCTTTTCGTTCCTCTCCGGAGGTGCATCAGCCCCGCCGTGAGAGTCGCAGCGTGAACTTCCTTCAGCAGGTTAATCCGCCGCGAACCGCGAGCCGCTAATCTAGGGGCATTCCAAAGCACTGGGGGCATTCCAAGGCAAGGAGAGCGCAATGGGCAAAGTGGTCATGTACGGCTCAGTGTCGGTGGACGGCTTTATCGCGGACCAGAACGACCAGCCGGGCCCCCTGTTCGACTGGCTGTCCAGCGGCGACGTGCCGTTGGACGAGAGCGGCCAGTTGAAGGTGTCCCAGACGTCTTACGACTACACCCGGCCGTACTGGAACCAGATCGGGGCGACCGTCGTCGGCCGCCACGTCTTCGACCTGACTGACGGCTGGGACGGGAAGCCTCCGGGCGGGGTCGACCATGTGGTCGTCGTGACGCACCGGCCGGAGCCTGAGGGCTGGGACCCCGAGGCACCGTTTTCCTTCGTCAACGGCGTCGAGGCAGCCGTAGCCAAGGCGCAGGAGCTTGCGGGTGACCGCCTGGTCGAGGTCGCTGCCGGCGACGTCGGTGGCCAAGTGCTTGCCGCGGGCCTGGTCGACGAGGTGCGCCTGGACGTCGTACCCGTCGTGTTCGGGTCCGGCAAGCGCTATTTCGGGTCGGTCCATGCGCAGCACCTGCTGGAGGATCCTGACCTGGTGCTTCAGGGCAACCGGGTGCAACACCAGCGCTATCGGGTGCGCCGTTAACCGATCTGACCCCGCTTCGGATCCAGCCCGTCCCCTACTACTAAACCTAAATGTTAGGGCCGCAGTGCCCGGTGCCGGCGCACCGCAGCCCGGTTGCCGCACCGCACGGAACAGTACCGCTGCCGTCCGTTGCGGGTGATGTCGACGACGACGTTCCGGCAGGAGTCACCAGGCGCCAGCCCAGCTTCGCATCGGCTCAAGCGGGTCATTCCCCTGGTGGTCAGGTGCAGGGCCGTCCCCACACTGAAAACGGCCAGCAGCGCCTCCGCCATTGATTGTCCCTCGTCCCGGTAGTGCAGGTGCCAGCCTTCCCCGTTGTGGTCAGTGAGACGGGGATACGCCGCCGCGTCTTTCATCAGCGCATTGAGCAGGATGGCACGTTGGTCTGTCCCACTGGCATCCACGATCTCCAGCCACCGGTCTACGACTGTCCTGATCTCGCCGTGGTCCGCGGGCGACTGCGCGAAGGCCGCCGTCATACCGTAATCGCGGGTCCGGTCCACGATCCCGCCGCGGGTCTGGGGCCAGTCGTTCGCCAGCGACGCGGCCAGCAGTACTGCGTACTCTCCGTAAGGGTTGAGATGCATAAGGCCATTACAGCATGCTCGACACTATGAAAACTCAAAAACAGCCGGCCAGCACCGGCTTCGAGCAAACGTGCGAACACGGGTGGGCCACGGCATCCACACACCCCACGTCGCTGGGAACCGTCGTATACCGGGAATGTGTCCGCTGCGGCGCCTACCGGGTGGAGCTCCACGAACCCGGTTCCCTGATGCCCTCGGCGCCTCTCAGCCGTGCCACTCCCCAGGCAGCGGAAACGCCCTCTGCCATTCCCTGCGCTCTGGCCGACAGCGGAACCCCGGGGTAGTTTACGAACGGGACAGGGCAGACGAACCGTGGAGAGAACTGGAGCGGAACATGACAGCTAACGTGTTGGTAGTGATTGGTGCTGGCGGCATGGGACAGGCTGTCCTGCGCAGGTCAGGTGCGGGTAAGAAGATCCTGCTGGCCGATTTTAACGAGGCCCTGCTTGAGGATGCGGTGGCTACCGCCCTGGCGGAAGGCTACGACGTCGCTTCCCACAGCGTGGATGTTTCCTCACGAACGTCGGTTGCTGGCCTGGCAGCAACCGCCCGGGAACTGGGCACGGTGACCGGCGTCGTCCACACGGCCGGCCTCTCCCCCGTACAGGCGCCGGTGGAGGCGATCTGGAAAGTCGATCTATTCGGTGTCGCCGTGGTGCTGGAGGAATTCGAGAAGGTGATCGCCCCCGGGGGTGCCGGCGTCGTGATCTCCAGCATGGCCGCCTACATGGCAGGCGGCCAGATTTCCGCCGAGGACCTGGCCAGCCTCGCCGCGAAACCTGCCGCCGAACTCCTGCAGCTCCCTTTCATCACAGCCATCGATAATCCGGGGTACGCCTACAGCGTGGCCAAGCGCGCCAACCAGGTGCGGGTCCAGGCGGAAAGCGTGCGCTGGGGCGGCCGCGGGGCACGGCTCAACAGCATCAGCCCGGGCGTCGTTTCGACGCCGATGGGACAGCAGGAGCTCGCCGGTGAGTCCGGTGCGCAGATGCGCGCCATGATCGAGGGCTCCGGCACCGGCCGCCTCGGCACGCCGGGCGACATCGCCAACGCCGCAGCATTCCTGCTCAGCAGCGACGCCAGTTTCATCACCGGTGTGGACCTGCTGGTCGACGGCGGTGTGGTGGCTGCCTTGGACAGCGGCCGGCGCAGCCGTGAGGCAGGCTGATCCGGGAGCTGTTGGAGCGTTCCCGGGGGAACCGGGCCGGGCGGCCCGGAGGAACCGGGGGAACCGGGCGAACCGGGCGAACCGATACTATCCAACCCACCGAACCGGCGAACCGGTCCTATCCAACCCGGACGCTGGTTGTCCTCAGTACCCCGGGGCGGCTGGAAGCCCGGCGTACTCTTCCAAGGTGATTCCGGCGCCGGCCAGCTTTCCGGCAAGATCCACCCCTACGTAGCGAAGGTGCCATGGTTCGTAGTCGAACCCGGTAATACCAGCCGCTCCATCCGGATATCGGACAATGAACCCGTATTTGGACGCATGGGCAGCAGCCCAGGCACCGGCAGGTGTCGTGTCGAAGCAGGCCTGGAGCGAGCAGGCGCCGTCGGGGTTGCCGATGTCCACAGCCAGGCCGGTCTGATGCTCGCTGTATCCGGCCCGTGCGGAAATGGATTCGGCGGCCGAGGCCCCGTAGTTGTCAATGTAGGACGCATGCAGGAGGGCCTGGGCGTCGGCCGGCCGGAAGCCGCTCACTGCGCTCATGCCCACGCCCTCTGCGGCGGCGTCGGCGCTCATCCGCTGGTACGCGGACGCTGCCTCAGCCCGCAGCGTCACTCCCCCGGCGTCTGCCAGGTCCTCGGGCAGGTAGGCGGGGTCCGTGAGGGGACGGGCCTTGTTAACCACAACACTGATGCTCTGCGGTGAGTCGTAGTCCGGTGCTGCCGTGCTGGCCGTCTGGCCCTGTTCCGGATACGGGGCCTGCCCCTGTCCTAACGTCGGCTGCTGTCCCTGCCCCTGCGGCGGCAACTGATCCTGCTCCGGACCGGTCCAGAAGAGGAAGGCGAGCAGGCAAAGACACACACCGGTGATCAGTGCGATGTGTGTGTTGACGTGCTGGCGCGGCATGCAATTCCTCCACCGCAACTTTCCCACAATCACAGCTTCCCCGGCACCATCGACGCGAGTGCGGGGACGTGCGGGGGGGTGGCGAAAGGCAGCAGGGCCCAGGCAAGCAGACTTGGCGACAGCCGCGCTCCGGTGGGACGGCCCGCGGTCAGGCCGGAGGATTCTCCCCCACGAGTCCATCGATCGATTCGCGGATCAGGTCGGCGTGCCCGGTGTGCCTGGCGTATTCCTCGATCAAGTCGATCAGCATCCGGCGCAGGCTCCTGTCCCCGCCGGCGTCTGTCGTAGGAAGCAGCTGATCTAGCCCGCCTCTTTGCAGTGCTGCCGCGAGGCTGCGCCGTGACCGGGCGACGGCGTCGTTCCACATTGAGTAGAGCTCCTCCGGGCTGTCATTGGCGGCCGACCGCCAATCCCAGTCGCGGTCCTTCTCCCAATCAACGGTGTTCCATGGGGCGCCGGGGTCGCTGCCCGAGAGTTTCCAGGAGAAATAGATGCTCTCGATGCCCGCAAGGTGCTTCAGCATGCCGCCCAGGGTCATCGTGGAGGACCCCACCGTGACGCCCAGCGCAGCCGCGTCAAGCCCGGCGGACTTCCACGCGAACGTGGCACGCTGCCGGTCCAGGGAGCCCAGCAGGGTGGTGGTCTCGTCTCCGGCCTGGGGCAGGTCCGTCCGGCCTCCGGGATCATTGGCGCTCATGAGCGCAGACACTACCGGCCGTGAAGGGCTGGGAGCCAGCAGTAGAAGCATTAGCGGGCTGCCCCGCTGCGGCCCCGGATCTGGATTCGCCAGCCCTGCACTGGCATGCCCGGCTAGCCCGCCACGGTGATGTACCTGCCGCCCAGCTGGTCTGCGAGGTTTTCCATCTCCGCCGCGGTGGGCGGCGCTTCCCCGGTCGGGAGGACCAGGACATGCCAGTTGCCGCCTTCAGCGACGACCTCCGGCCCGTTCTGGGAATTTGGCAACATGTCGGAGACTTTCGCACGGTCCGCCTGGTTTTCATAGCGGACCAGCTGAACGGAGTCTGAGCACATGGCGTACTCGGGCAGATAGCCGTCGAACATGAGGGTGACCGGCTCCGCGCCCGATTCCGGTTCGCAGTCCAAAACGCGGGAGACGGCGTCGGAGAGCTCCTCGATGGAACCAAAGTCCGAGAGCTCCGCCGGCTCTTCCGCGGCGCCTGCGGAGCACCCCGCCAACGCTGCCGCTACAACCACCCCGGTTCCTGCGAGGAACGTGTTCACGGCGTGTGTCCGCCTGTGCTTGATCATCTTCTATCCCCCTGGAAACTTGAGAAACACGCCTGCTTTGCTCACACGGTAATATCCGGCATCCTAGCCTGCTGTACCGGCTGGATCGCGGCAAAACGGTGGACAATGGTGGCTTCGATGGAAGGAGAGGACCATGACCGATCTTCAGTGCCCGGCCACCGTCGTCCTGCTGGCCAACCAGGCTCCGGTTCCGGCCTGGCTTGGACGGCTCCGCGTGGCCGGCGAGTATGAAATCCAGGGTCATGCTGCCCTCCTCGCTCTTGTTGCGGACGCCGCAGATCTGTTCCGCGGCGAAACGTTTGTGGTCAGCGCTCCGTCCGCTGACGGGCAGCAGGCACTGCGGCAGCAGGGACTTCCGACGGCGCTGCCTGCCGTCGTCGAAGTGGACTCCAGCGGCTGGCGGCTGGTGCCGGACCGCTAGAATCTGCCCATGCCCAACCCCATGCCTGCTGAGAACACGTTTGATCACCGGCGCCAGCTCGACGGCGAGCACGTCGGGTACCTCCATATGACCTCCGACGGCGGCTTTGTGCCCTTCGACCTCCTGCACCGGCAGCGGGCTGAGGCCATGGAGCTGGAGGACGCCGAAAGTCTCCTGGATGAACTCGGACTGCGGATGTTCACCGAGGACTGGTGGCTCGACGTCGACGGCGGCGGCCGGATGCAGGTCCTCATCCAGGAAGTTCGGCGCGACCGGGTGCAGGTGGCGCCGTCGGCGGAAGGGGCCATCGCCAAAGCTGCCGATATGCGGGCAACCGTGGAACTGCTCCTGCCGACGAACCGGCTGCACCAGGCGGAGTGACACTGGGGTACGGCTCAGCCTGCATCCGCGGGCTGGGTGTGAGGGCGGCCCAGCGCTTTCGTGCGACGCTGGAACCATGGATCTATTGGTATCGCCGGAGCTGACGATTCCGGCCTCAGAACTTGAGTGGCGGTTCTCCCGTTCCTCCGGTCCTGGGGGCCAGCACGTCAACACCACGGACAGCCGTGTCGCCCTGTCCTGGAACGTTGCGGGCTCGGCTGCGCTGTCAGAAGATCAGCGCGCGAGGCTCCTTCAGCGTCTCAAACACCGCCTGATTGCCGGAGCACTGGTTGTGACGGCCTCCGAACAGCGCTCCCAGCTGCGTAACCGGGAGATCGCCCTGGCCAAGCTCGCCGGGCTGGTGGCGGACGGGCTTGCACCTGCGCCGGCCACGCGTCGCCGGACCAAACCTACCCGGGGCTCCAACTTCCGGCGCCTCGATGCGAAGAAGCAGCGGTCAGCCACAAAGCAGCAACGGCAGAAGCCTTCGAGGGACTAGCCCTCCAGCGATGTGCGCGTCCTTCGGCGTCGTCCAAAAGGTTGACGGTGAGTTCAATACTGTTCGCGATGTTCCGCGGGGTGATCAGTGGTGGAGTTGATGAACGGGCCTCATCCGACTCCTCTCCGTTCGAAAGGAATCCTCCGCTGTGAAGACACTGCTCAACGCGCGTTTATCTACATGCTCGTTGGCGTCGCATCCGGCCTGTTCTACCGCGAGTTCACGAAGCTCAACGACTTCCCCGAGGGGAAGTTCACCCAGCTCGGTCTTGTACACACCCACCTGCTGACCCTTGGGTTCATCGTGCTGCTCATCGTGCTCGTCATCGAGAAGGTCTTCACGATCTCCCGTACGCCTAAGCTGTTCGCATGGTTCTTCTGGCTCTATAACGCCGGCGTCGTTCTCACCTCAGGGATGATGATCTGGCACGGTTCCCTCACAGTTCTCGGACAGGAATCCAACAACATGATCGCCGGCATCGCAGGCCTGGGACATATCCTCATAACCGCGGGCATGATCGTGTTCTTCGCAGCACTCCGCCGGGCCATCGCAGAGCGGGGATCCACGCCGTCACCGTCGGAAGCATAGTCCCACTCGCTCCGGGAGATAACGATGAACATTCCAGCGATTGCGCTCGACGCGGGGGTCGGGTTTGAGTCGCGCTTTGTCTGGCGTTCGGCCGACTACACTCCCGTGCTCGCCGAACTCCTCGTACCGCAAGGATCCCTGCCCCGGCCCGACCAGTGGAACCAACTCATCCGGTGCGCCTTCGACCGGAACCGCAGATACGCAAAGACATTCACCCACGAGCTCCTTTCGGTACTGCCGATCGTAAGACGCCTTCCGCACCGGATAGGCCGCGTTACTGGGAGCCTTGCTGACGGCCGGTTCGGTATGAACGTGCGGATGCTCGCCGACTCCCGCGACCGGAGCTTCCTGCGGGAGATCATTGGCCTCGCCGTCGTCACCTTCCTTGCCGGCATCTTCGGAATTAGGGCGGCCACTCTGCTCACGAGCGACACCGGCCCTCAACTCAGCAATACACTCACACTGTTCCAGGTCTTCGGCTACCTCTTCCTCGTGGTTGCCGGAATCCTCACCCTGCGTGCCCTCTTCGATGTGCTGCGCCGCAGACCGACCCGATCACGATGAAAGGACCCCGATGAGACCCGGCACCGAACCCTCCGCACCAAGCAGAAGGGACTGGCTCGGCCTGGCCGTCCTGTCCCTCGGCCTCGGCCTGATCGTGCTCGACGGCACCATCGTCGGCGTCGCGCTGCCCGCCATCATAGAAGACCTGCACCTCGATCTCACCGACGCGCAATGGGTGAACAGCCTCTACGCCGTCCTGCTCGCCGCGCTGCTCCTCTCCACCGGGAACCTCGCGGACCGGTGGGGACGCAAACGGCTCTTCCTCGTCGGCCTGATCGTGTTCGCCGGCGGTAGCCTCCTTGCCGCTGCCGCCTCCACGGCGGCCGTGCTGATCGGAGCGCGTGCGGTGCAGGCGGTCGGGGCAGCGTTCATCATGCCGTCCACGCTCTCCACCGTCAACGCCGTGTTCCGCGGGAAGTATCGGGCCGCAGCGTTTGGCGTGTGGGGTGCCGTGATCTCCGGCGCCGCAGCCGTCGGTCCGCTCGCCGGCGGCGCACTCACCCAATGGACGTCGTGGCACTGGATCTTCCTTGTTAACCTCCCGCTCGGCGCGCTCGTGTTCGTCGCCGCCATCTTCACTGTCCCCGAGACCCGCGGCGAGAAGAAACGACCCGGCGTCGATGTCGACGGAGCGCTGCTCAGCGCCATCGGCTTCGGTGCGCTCGTTTTCGCGGTCATCGAAGGCCCCGACCTCGGCTGGTGGACCCCGAAGAATGACCTGACGGTGTTTGGCTGGGTGTGGCCTAAGGATGCCACGATCTCGGTTGTGCCCGTCGCTTTCCTGATCGCCGCGATCGCGCTCGTCCTGTTCGTGATTTGGGAACGCCACCGCGAAAAGGTGCAGCGCGCCGCCCTCCTCGACCTCAGCCTCTTCTCCTTCGTGACCTTCTCCTGGGGGAACCTCACCGCCGCGATGGTCGCCGTCGGAGAGTTCTCGATCATCTTCGTCCTCCCGCTCTATCTCATTAACGCCCTCGGCCTCGACGTCATGGGGGCGGGCCTCGTGCTGGCGGCGATGGCCATCGGCGCGTTCCTGTCCGGCGCCGCTGCCCGGCACCTCGCGGCGAAGTTCGGCTCACCGGGCACCGTGCTCATCGGACTGGGCCTTGAGGTCGCAGGCGTCCTCGCCCTGGCGCTGCTCCTCCGACCTGCGACACCCGGCTGGCTCGTCGCGATCCCGCTGACCTTATACGGCCTCGGTCTCGGCCTCGCATCCGCGCAGCTCACCGGCACCGTGCTCCGGGACATTCCTGTGGGAGTCTCGGGTCAGGGGTCGGCCACCCAGAGCACCGTCCGGCAGATCGGCTCCGCGCTCGGCACGGCGTTCGCCGGAGCCGCGCTCTCGATCTCACTCGCGCTCACCCTCCCAGCAGCTCTCGGCGACGCAGGCCTCACCGGCACGGCCGCGGACAGGCTCGCAGACGCCACGCGGCAGTCCGCCGGGACCACGATCACCCAACTGCGGGCCCAGGGAAGCCAGAGCCCTCTCGGGGATCAGACCACTAAGGCCGTCGACGCCTTGACGGGCGGCTTCACCGACGCGACACGCTGGGCGCTCCTGATCGCGACGGTGTTCCTCGTACTCGGATTTATCGGCGCCCTACGGCTCCGAAAAGCGGCGCGCATCCCTGCGAGGGACTAACCCGCCGGCGGCTCTTCGTCCTGCGGGATGGGCTGGTCCAAGTAGGGCATCTGCTTTCCAAGGATGCGTTCAGCGGCACGGTGCCCCGAGCACAACGCAGCGTTGACTGTGGCGGGGTCCGCCTCCCAGGTGGCTTCGCCAGCCAGATGCAGTACCCCGTCGATGGGCGTTGCGATGCGGCTGTGGTCCTCCCCGGTGCACCCCCGCATCATGTACGCGTACGCCCCGCCGGCCCAGACATCACCCTGCCAGTCGGTGATCCTGGCGTGCACCGGATCGAGCGTCCGGGAACCGTAAATCTCCCGCAGGGATGCCATGACCGAGTCCACCACTCGTTCATCGGACCATCCCCGGATCTCCTGGGCGCATTCCCCTGCCGCGAAAGTCAGCAGCGTCGGCTCACCGTGAAGTTCCGTGAGGTCGTACCAGGAATGCCACCACTTCGCGGCGTCGCCCTGGCGGCGGACCGCATACACGCCGTCGTCCCAGAAGCGCTCGGGAAAGCGCAGGATGATCTTCTCGAAGGCGTTCATCCGGAAACGGGAGATCGCGTCGGAGACCACCTCAGGCAGCGGCGGATCAAAGGTAATGAGCCCGGTTTGGAGGACACCGATCGGGACCGTTACCACTGCCCGCGCCGCCGTAAATACGCCCTCATTCGTCTTCACAACGACGCCGGATTCCACCCCAGCGGCTCCGGCCCGTACGACCCGGGTCACCTCGTGTTCAAGCCGCACATCGATCCCGGCTGCGAGGTTCAACGCCAGCTGATCGTAGCCCTGCGGGAAAACCACCTCGTCGCCAAGGATGACTTCCTCCTCCAGCCCATGTGCGTCCAGCAGGCGGGAGTCGGCACCGTACTGTTCCTCACTGCGGTGGTCGAGGTACTCCACGATGCGCGCCGCGTGTTCCGCGTCCCAGCCTTCAGCTGCCGTCACCTCCCCGACGGCGATGCGCGCCGCGTCAGCATAGCTGGCACCCGGATCAAGGGCCTCGATCACCTTGACCAGCCGCACGTCCACGCGTTCGGCGTCGGCTATGAACCGCTCTGCAGCACCGTCGGACAGGCGTGTTCCATCCGGACCGAAGTAGGCAATGGGCCGCCCGCCGGCCTGGTAGCTGCCGACGGTGAACTCAACATCGGGCATACCGAAGGAACGCGTCAACTGATGCAGCGGGCCGCCGTCGATCCCGTGAATCCAGGAAGCACCTAGGTCAGTGACCCGCCCGTCGACGCGCTCGGTGTGCAGGCGGCCTCCGATACGGCCGCGTGCCTCCAGCACCACGACCCTCTGCCCCGCGCCGGCTAGCACCCGGGCGGCGCTGAGGCCTGACACACCTGCCCCCACAACAATGGTGTCGAACTGCTCCGTACGAATGTCCACGTTCAACCCGCTTTTCAGATGATGGGAGGCCTTCTCGATCCTCACCCTACTGGGACGTCTGATTTTCTCTAGATCGACGCCCGGAGCTGGCAGCCAAGGATGCCACGCGCTAGCGTGGCGGAATGCCGCTGAGCGACTTCCCTCTACGAGCATCCGTTGCCGTGTCCGACATAGACCGTGCGGTTGCCTTCTATGAAGGCAAACTCGGTCTCCCCGTCTTGCGTTCAGGACCGAGCGGCCGGATTGCCAACGGCAGCCGGGTCTACCTATCCGGTGGCGATGCAGCGCTGAATGTCTATCAATCGACAACCGCAGGTACCTCGCGGGCGACGCTCGCCACGTGGTACGTCGAGGATCTGGAACAGATCGTCGAACAACTCACCGGGGCCGGCGTCGAGTTCTGCCGGTACGAAGGGTTAGTCCACGACCGTCTGGGCATCACCGCCAGGGCCGGCGGTGGCAGGATCGCGTGGTTCCAGGACCCGGATGGCAACACCTTCGCAGTGGAATGCGATGACTAGAGGGCTATAGGGACCAGCAGGCTTCACCGATGCGGGAGGTTTTACTTCCAACGAGACGAAAGGCCCGGACCCGCGGAATCTCGCGGGTCCGGGCCTTTGGCCAGATTTCTTAGCGGGGACTTCGGAAAGCGACGCTTAGAAGTCCCAGTCGTCGTCTTCCGTGTTCACGGCCTTACCGATCACGTAGGAAGAGCCGGAGCCGGAGAAGAAGTCGTGGTTCTCGTCCGCGTTCGGAGACAGAGCCGACAGGATTGCCGGGTTCACGTCCGTCAGCGTGGACGGGAACATGGCTTCGTAGCCCAGGTTCATCAGCGCCTTGTTGGCGTTGTAGTGCAGGAACTTCTTGACGTCCTCAGCCAGCCCGACGCCGTCGTACAGGTCATGCGTGTACTGGACTTCGTTCTCGTACAGCTCGTACAGCAGCTCGTACGTGTAGTCCTTCAGCTCCGCACGGCGCTCCTCGGAGACACCCTCCAGATTGCGCTGGAACTTGTAGCCGATGTAGTAGCCGTGGACGGCCTCGTCACGGATGATCAGGCGGATCAGGTCAGCCGTGTTTGTCAGCTTGGCCCGGGAAGACCAGTACATCGGCAGGTAGAAGCCGGAGTAGAAGAGGAAGGACTCCAGCAGGGTGGAGGCCACCTTGCGCTTCAGGGGATCGTCACCGCGGTAGTAGTCGGTGATGATCTGCGCCTTCTTCTGCAGGTTCTCGTTCTCCGTGGACCAACGGAACGCCTCGTCGATCTCCTTGGTGGAAGCCAACGTGGAGAAGATCGAGGAGTAGCTCTTGGCGTGGACCGATTCCATGAACGCGATGTTCGTGTAAACAGCTTCCTCGTGCGGGGTAAGCGCATCCGGAATCAGCGAGACGGCACCAACGGTGGCCTGCATGGTGTCCAGCAGGGTGAGCCCCGTGAACACACGCATGGTCAGCTGCTGCTCTTCCGGAGTCAGCGTGTTCCACGACTGGACGTCGTTGGACAGCGGCACCTTCTCCGGCAGCCAGAAGTTGTTGACCAGACGGTTCCAGACTTCTACGTCCTTGTCGTCCTGGATACGGTTCCAGTTGATCGCCTGCACGTGGTCGATCAGCTTAAGCTTCTCGGTCATTAACTCTTCCCTCTGCCTCATGAACGCGACGCCGGAGTACCTCCGACGGCCAGCCATTCATTCTAGTTGCTTCCTTGTAGAAGTCGCTCCCACGGACTGGTTTCAGCCGTCTACTACGCAACGGCTGGAAGGAGACATTTGACTGCCTCCCTCCAGCGTCCGCGAAGTAGTTACTTCGATTCCTTCACGGTCGTCGCGGGATGCGACTTCCCATACTTCTCAGTCACATAACGACCAGTCTTGGCACTGCGGAATGAACCTTTTGCCATCGTTCCTCCCTTCATCTGTTGATCTAACAGGCGCATGAAGTTCGTCACCTAACGGGACGAACAGTTATCCGGATAGTTCTGCGGATTGTGCGGCGAATAGCCATGACAACCCCTCCTTTCGGAGTCCTGCCCGGCTGGAGGTCCTTCGACAGAAGGACGACAGCTCCTGTAAGCTCAACAGACCAAGTGATTGGATCTGCCTCGGTTACGCCGGGACTTATGAGGAGTCAGGCTCTGCAAAGCCTGGCTCCTCAAGCTTTTAAGCGCCTACAGCATGCAGGAGACGCAGCCCTCAACTTCGGTGCCTTCCAGAGCAAGCTGGCGCAGGCGGATGTAGTAAATGGTCTTGATGCCCTTGCGCCAGGCGTAAATCTGCGCCTTGTTGATGTCACGCGTGGTGGCGGTGTCCTTGAAGAACAGCGTCAGGGACAGGCCCTGGTCCACGTGCTGCGTGGCAGCGGCGTAGGTATCGATGATCTTCTCGTAGCCGATTTCGTACGCATCCTGGTAGTACTCCAGGTTGTCGTTCGTCAGGTACGGAGCCGGGTAGTACACGCGGCCCAGCTTGCCTTCCTTGCGGATCTCGATCTTCGACGCCACCGGGTGGATGGAGGAAGTGGAGTTGTTGATGTAAGAGATCGAACCGGTCGGCGGAACGGCCTGCAGGTTCTGGTTGTAGATACCGTGCGCCATAACGGACTCGCGCAGGGCGGCCCAGTCCTCCTGGGTCGGAATCTGCACGTTCTCGAACAGCTCGCGGACACGCTCGGTCTGCGGAACCCATTCCTGGTTCACGTACTTGTCGAAGAACTCACCCGAGGCGTACTTGGACTTCTCGAAGCCGGCGAACGTACGGCCGGTTTCCATGGCCAGCAGGTTCGAGGCCCGCACGGCGTGGTAAACCACCGTGTAGAAGTAGATGTTCGTGAAGTCGATGCCCTCTTCGGATCCGTAGTGGACCCGCTCACGCGCCAAGTAGCCGTGCAGGTTCATCTGGCCCAGGCCAATCGCGTGCGACTGGTCGTTGCCCCGGGCGATGGACGGAACCGAACCGATGTGGCTCATGTCCGACACCGCGGTCAGGGTCCGGATCGCGGTCTCGATGGTCCGGCCGAAGTCCGGCGAGTCCATGGTCTTCGCGATGTTCAGCGAACCCAGGTTGCAGGAGATGTCCTTGCCGGTCTCATCGTAGGAGAGATCGTCGTGGTACGTGGTGGGCTGGGAAACCTGGAGGATTTCCGAGCACAGGTTGGACATGATGATCTTGCCGTCAATCGGGTTTTCCCGGTTCACGGTGTCCTCGAACATGATGTACGGGTAGCCGGATTCGAACTGGATCTCGGCGAGGGTCTGGAAGAACTCGCGCGCCTTGATCTTGGTCTTCTTGATCCGGGAATCGTCCACCATCTCGTAGTACTTCTCGGTGACCGAGACGTCGGAGAACGGCATGCCGTAGACCTTCTCGACGTCGTACGGCGAGAACAGGTACATGTCCTCGTCGCGCTTGGCCAGTTCGAAGGTGATGTCCGGAATAACGACGCCGAGCGAGAGGGTCTTGATCCGGATCTTTTCGTCCGCGTTTTCCCGCTTGGTGTCCAGGAACCGGTTGATGTCCGGGTGGTGGGCGTGCAGGTACACGGCACCGGCACCCTGGCGGGCACCGAGCTGGTTCGCGTAGGAGAAGGAATCTTCGAGCAGCTTCATCACGGGGATGACGCCCGAGGACTGGTTTTCGATCTGCTTGATCGGCGCGCCGACCTCACGGATGTTGGTCAGTGCGAAGGCGACGCCGCCGCCGCGCTTGGAGAGCTGCAGGGCGGAGTTGATCGACCGGCCGATCGACTCCATGTTGTCTTCGATGCGCAGCAGGAAGCAGGAGACCAGCTCGCCGCGCTGCTTCTTGCCCGCGTTCAGGAACGTGGGGGTGGCCGGCTGGAAGCGGCCTTCGATGATTTCATCCACGATCTGCTCGGCCAGTTGCTCGTTGCCGCGGGCCAGGTGCAGGGCAACCATGCAAACACGGTCCTCGTAGCGCTCCAGGTAACGCTTACCGTCGAAGGTCTTCAGCGTGTAGGAGGTGTAGAACTTGAATGCACCGAGGAAGGTCTCGAAGCGGAACTTCTTCTTGTACGCGCGGTTGTAGAGCTCGCGGATGAAGTTCATCGTGTACTGGTCAAGCGTCTCGCGCTCGTAGTATTCGTTCTTGACCAGGTAGTCCAGCTTCTCTTCCAGGTCATGGAAGAACACGGTGTTGTTGTTAACGTGCTCAAGGAAGTACTGGCGTGCAGCCGCACGGTCGGCGTCGAACTGGATTTCACCGTTCTTGCCGTAGAGGTTCAGCATGGCGTTGAGCTCGTGATAGCCCAGGCCCTTATAGGCTTCCGGCAGCTCCTTGGAGTCCGTCATGCCGGCTTCTGCGACTGATGTGTCCAAAACTCTTCCAATCCTTGGTTTACCGTGGCGACGTCTTCCGACGTGCCCATGAGTTCAAATCTGTAAAGCACCGGGACCTGGCACTTGACCGAAATAATGTCTGCCGCCAGGCAGTAGTTTTCCCCGAAGTTTGTGTTGCCCGCACCGATGACGCCGCGAATCAGGGACCTGTTGCCCTCGACGTTCAGGAACTTGATGACCTGCTTCGGCACCGCGCCTTTTGCTACGGCTCCGGGCTGTGCGGCCGTGCCGCCGTACGTTGGCAGCAGCAGCACGAACGGCCGTTGTGCCAGCAGCGTGGGTGCGCTGGTGTGCAGCGGGATCCGTCCCGCTTCGTGTCCGAGTTTCTCCACGAACCGTCCGGTGTAGCCTGAGGCCGAGGTGAAGAACACGAGGTCCGCGTCGGTCATCGGGTTGGGGTCGGCAGCCGGATGCAGATTGCCGGTGCCTTCAGCGGCTCCAGCTCCCAGCATCGCGATTCCCAAAGTCATTGCGTCCTGCTTCTGTGCGGCGGCTGTACGCCTGTGCCAATACTGCCCTGCTGCCGGAATCCTGCCACGGCCGGGACTGCTGCCCTGCAGTGCCGGGATACCGGCTTATCTGCCTGTCTTAGGCGACGGAAGTGATGCTGGCCTGGGCCAGTTCCTCGATCTTGTCGGGGCGGAACCCGGACCAGGAATCCTGCTCGGTGATGACCACGGGGGCCTGCATGAAGCCCAGTGCCCGGACGCGCTCAAGGGCGGCGGGATCCTGGGACATATCCACGCTCTCGTAGACAATGCCCTTCTTGTCCAGAGCGCGGTAGGTTGCGTTGCATTGAACGCACGAAGGCTTGGTGTAAACCGTGACGGTCATGGTGGTCTCCCCTAGGTGATGCCTTTGAAGTCTGTTCCTTGATACTACATCCGGCCACTACATCTAGTGCGCTGCCGAGGGGCCTACCCCAAGATGATGTATTACAAGTATGTCATTCGACACGTCACTCGTCCACAGTTTCTGCACAGGGGGGACCCTTTGATTTACGTGGTTTTCCGCTCTGCGGACACGGGTTCTCCACAGCCTGTGGAGAATGGATTCACAGCCTGTGGGGCTGCGCGAATATTTGCGTGTCGCCTGCCGTGGGCGTGTCGCCCGTAGTGCCTGCTACCACTAGATATGGTGGTCGACGGTGGTTCAAGGCACCAAGGAGCGGGAAAGGTGGGCAGCGTGGTCAATCCGATCCATCTCAAAACCCTCCTCGAAGTGATCCGCCGCGGATCATTCGCCGCCGCAGCCGTGAACCTCGGCTACACCGCTTCCGCCGTCTCCCAGCAGATGTCCGCATTGGAACGGGAAACCGGCACCACGCTCTTCGAACGCTCAGCACGTGCCGCCGTTCCCACGGAAGCCGCCGTCGTGATGTCCCGCCATGCCGCCAAGGTGCTCACCGACATGGATGCGCTGCTCGCCGCCGCGGCCCGGGCCGAAGCCGGGACGGAGCATGAACTGAGGCTGGGCATCTTCCCCAGCCTCGCCACCTTCGCCCTCCCCCGGCTCGTCGGCTCCCCCGGCTGGCGGGACCTGGGCATCAACCTCAAAATCTTTGTCGCTGAACCCGGGCAAACCATCCAGGGCCTGCGCGCCGGCGGCGAGCTCGACGTCGCACTGGTTTTCCAGGTGGGGCAGGGCGGGCTGGCCTGGCCCGCCACCGTGACCCGCCAGTGGCTGGGCGACGATAATTTCCGTGTCGTCCTGCCCGCTGAGTGGGGCATCCGGCCGGGCGCAAAGGTCACCGCCGAGCAGCTCTCCGATATGCCCTGGATCATGCACCACCCCGGCACCCCGGATGCACTGGTGATCGAGCGCCTGTTTGCCAGCTGCAGCCTGCACCCCCGGGTCGCCGCCTACTGCGACGATTTCAACGCCAGCCTGGAGATGGCCGCGGCAGGAATTGGTGCCGCACTGGTGCCGGAGCTCGCCATGCAGAACCGGCAGGGCGGCGTCGTCGTTCTGGATGTTCCCGAAATCCGCCTTGCCCGCAGCATCTTCGCCCTGCTCATCAACGACCGGCAGCTGCCGCGCACCCGGGTCTTCCTGGACCGGCTCGCCGAGATCCTGCAGGGGATCAGTATTTCCCCCGGGCTGGAGGAGCCCGGCCGCGGCTGAAGCCCTCAGCTCCGGGACGCGCAAAGCCCAATTGTGGGGCTGATGTTGCGCAAGTTGCGGGACGGCTGTGGGCCAGCTCGCAGAAGTCGCCGTAGGGCTGATGTTGCGCAAGTTGCGGGACAGCTGTGGGCCAGCTCGCAGAAGTCGCCGCCCTGTGGGACAGCAGGCATACTAACGAGATGCAACTGCGAGGTAAGCCCCTGCCCAAACCGTCCGTTGCAGCTGTCTCCAACCGGCTTACCGGCATGCTGCGCTACACCCGGCTCCAGCTCGCCATCAAGGCCGCCCTCGCCGTGGGAATCGCCTGGACCATCGCCCCGCTGGTTCCTGGGGTGGCAGCGCAGTATCCGTACTATGCGCCACTGGGCGCGCTGGTCAGTATGTACCCAACGGTTTCCGGTTCGGCACGCGCGGGGATCCAAACGCTGATCGGCCTGGCCACGGGAATGGGCCTGGCCCTGCTCGCCCTGCTGTTCGGTGGGCCAACTGTCTGGACCATCGCCCTGATCGTAGGCCTGGGCGTCCTGCTGGCGGGCATCCCCCGCCTCGGGGCCGGCCGGGACTATCTCCCCATGGCGGCCCTGTTCGTGCTCGTCCTGGGCGGAGACGACGCCGACGGCTACTCCTTCGGCTACGGAGTGCAGATGCTGGTGGGCGTGCTCGTGGGACTGACGGTGAACGCCGTGGTTTTCCCGCCCCTGCACCTGAACGGCGCGGTGGACGGCCTCGCGGCGCTGCGGCTGAACCTTGCGAAGCAGCTGCGGGAAATGGGCATGGCAGTCGGAGAAACCTGGCCACCGGAACATGAGGACTGGTCCAACCGGCGCACCGAACTCATCACCTTCAGCCGCGAAGTCCGCGAAGCGGTACAGCTGGCCGACTCCAGCCGGCACGGCAACCTGCGGCGGCGGCGCCACCAGCGGGACTTGAATGCCGACTTCCGGGCCCTGCGCGCGATGGAGCGAGTCACCCTTTATGTAGAGGACATGACGGAGGTTCTGGCCACTGCCATCTGGAAGACGCCGGAGGATACGCCCGTACCCGGGTCGGTTGCGGACGCGTTGGAACGGGCCATGCTCGCCAGTGCCGAGGCGGTCGAGACCTGGGACGCCGACACGGAGGAGTATCAGGAGGCGGTGGAAGCGGTCCAGGAGCTGGTGCGGCAGATGAACAGCTCGGCCTCACCGGACTCGCCCATCGACGCCACAGCGTCCCTCGCCATGAGCCTGCGGAGGATCATGCGCACTGTCCGCACCGAGGAAGACCAGCCCTAACAGCCAGCCGGTTCGAGCGCTGACCGCACAGCTATCCGGCGTCGGGCAGCAGACCCATTTCGGAAAGCTGCCGCGACATCCCTGCGCCGTCCGAAGCGTAAATCCACGGAATATCCTCGGGCAGGGACCCCCGGCCGGCGGACCGGCCACCGGCAAGGACAGCTTCGCTGGGGGAAAGCTGCCGGATAGCCACGGCCCGGACGTTCTTTGGATGGCTGCGGCAGAACTCGGAGTAGATGGCTTCGTCATGCTGGCCGTTGTCCCCGATCAGCAGCCAGCTGATCTCAGGGAACTCGGTGGCGAGCCGCTCCAGCTGCGTCCGTTTGTGCTCCGGACCGCTGCGGAACCAGCGGTCCCTGGTAGGGCCCCAATCGGTGAGCAGCAGGGGCCCGGCCGGATACAGATTGCGGGTAATGAACCGGGTGAGGGCAGGGGCAACATTCCAGGCGCCGGTGGAAAGGTAGAACACCGGGCCGCCGTCATTCTCGCGGGCCAGCCGGTCCATCATCACTGCCATGCCCGGCGTGGGCGTACGGGCATGCTCATCCAGCACGAAAGTGTTCCAGGCGGCCAGCATCGGCCGCGGCAGTGCCGTCACCATGATGGTGTCGTCAATGTCTGAAATAACCCCTGTACGGGCCTCGGGATCAACAATGAGCACCGGTGAAACCGCAGCAGCTGCGTCCGGTTCTCCCTCCGGCCGGAGGGTCACTGTCGTCCAGCCCGGTGCCAGGGACGCGGGCAGCACGACGTCGATCACTCCCCCGCGGTCAGCGGTCACCAGGTGCTTTTCTTCACCGACTTCAATGCAAACCAAGGCATCATTCACGGGTGGGCTGACGAAGTTCCGCCAGCCGCGCACACCGTCGCGCAGCGCCTGCGCCGATTCGCCGCTGCGGGCAGAGAGCTTCCCGGGTTTGGCAAGGACCACCCGGCCAAGAACCCGCACCCAGCTGGTGGAACCATAGCCGGTGAAAGAGAGCACGGTCTGGACCCCGCCGCGTTTGCGGGCCGAGTTCATGCGGGACGCGTGCAGCCGGTCCTCCAGCCGGGCGCCAATGTGCAGCGCCTGGTCTTTGGTCCGTTTGACCGCCGGGAGGCCTGGTAGCGAAGTCGAAGACATGTTTCCAGTCTTCCAGACTCTGTCCGCCGCTATCTGTACTGGGAGCGGACCGGGCAGTCGAACGGGTCCCGTGCCGCGAGGCCCACCCGGTTCAGGTAGCGCACAACGATGCCGTAGGACTCGGTGAGAGTGGCTTCGGTGTACGGGATCTTGTGCTTCGCGCAGTGGTCCTTGACGATCTCGCTGGCCCGGGCCAGGTGCGGGCGGGGCATGCTCGGGAAGAGGTGGTGCTCCACCTGGTAGTTCAGCCCGCCCATAAAGGTGTTCATGCCGCGGCCGCGGATGTTGCGCGAGGTCAGGACCTGGCGGCTGAGGAAGTCCACCTTGGAGTCCCGCGGAATCAGCGGCATTCCCTTGTGGTTCGGTGCGAAGGACGCGCCCATGTAGACCCCAAAGACGCCCAGCTGCACGCCAAGGAAGGCGAACGCCATGCCGACGGGAAGGAAGAAGAACACGGCGGCGACATAAAGGCCGAGGCGCAGGAACACCATGGTGATTTCGGTGTAGCGGCCCTTGACCTTGTTTTTCGAGAACAGGTGCCGAATCGACGTCGCGTGCAGGTTCAGGCCCTCCAGGAGCAGCAGCGGGAAGAACAGCCAGCCCTGGCGGCGGGTTAGCCACGCCAACAGGCCCGTGCGGGTTTCCGCCTGCTCGACCTGGAAGGAAATGGTGTCCATCTCGATGTCCGGGTCCTTGCCAACCGTGTTGGGGTTCGCGTGGTGCCGGTTGTGCTTGTTCATCCACCACTGGTAGCTGATGCCGACGACGGCGTTGGCCAGGAAGCGGCCGGCGCGGTCATTCGCGGGTCCCGACTCAAACACCTGGCGGTGGGAAGCCTCGTGCGCAATAAACGCGAGCTGTGTGAACAGGATGCCCAGTGCGGCGGCAATCAGAAGCTGGAACCAGCTCTCGCCGATGAGGAAAAAGCCCGTAGCGGCGGCCACAAGGCCAGCACACAAGAAGGCGAAAGTCGTGATGTAGAAGGCCCGGCGCCGCTTGAGCAGTCCCTCATCCCGGATAATTTTCAGCAGTGCCGAGTAGCTGCTGGTGACCGGGTTTTCCCGGTTCCGGGGAGTGCGGGCCGTATTTCCGGCCGATCGGGGTTGTGCGGCAATACTCATAAGCGCCTCTGGGGGTCTATTCGACTTCCCAGCCGTGAAGTAGAGCATTTGCTCTGCAGATGTGACCAGCGTAACCCGCTTTGCTGGCAAATGCCTGTGCAGCCCTTCCGCGGCGCTCCGGCTGGCCGTCCAGGAAGCGTCTCCGGCCAGCCCGGCCTACCCGGCGTCCGTGTACGGCAGGACCACCGATGATGCCGGATGCCCGGCCTTTCCCGCATGCCCCGTTGACCCCTTCCGGGCCCGGGCGGAGCATTGCAGGCAGAACCAGAGCGCAAGAGCCCCCAGGAGCAGCAGTGATCCGAGTCCTATCCATTGACGGCGGCGGAATCCGCGGCATCATTCCGGCGACCTGGCTCATGAAGCTCGAAGAGCTGACCGGCCGGCACACCAGCGACTTGTTCGACATTATGGTTGGGACCTCCACAGGCGGCGTGATCGTCCTCGGACTCGCGTGCCCGGGCGGCGGGAGCGGCGGGGCGGCGGCCCCGCACAGTGCCGCTGCCCTGCGCAGCCTCTACGTCGACCATGGCCGCGAGATCTTTTCCGGCGCTCCGAATGCCGGCGCTCCAGAAACCGGCGCTCCAGCTGCAGGTGGGCCGGCCGCGGGTGAGCCAGAAACCAGCGCTCCAGCTACACGTGAGCCGGCCGCGGATGAGCCTGGAAGAGGGGAAAATGCCCGCTACTCATCCGAGCCGCTGCGCCGTTACCTGGACCAGTACTTCGGCGGGCGGCGCCTGTCAGAGGCGCTGAAGCCAACCGCCGTCGTTACCGTGGACCTGGCTCATCTGGCGGGCCTGCTGTTCAGCGGCGGCGGCCTGTTCCAGAAGCCGCTCGGAGATGCGCCGATGGCCCTCGCTGCCCTCGCGACGTCGGCAGCCCCCACCTATTTCGAGCCGGTTCGCTACACGGGAGAAGACGGCGTGGACCGTCTGCTGGCCGACGGAGGAATCGCAGCCAACGATCCAGCGTTTGTGGGCCTTGCCATGGCGCTGGTGCAGCAGCGGCGGACCGGGGACAGCGAGGGGATCCTCCTCGTCTCGCTTGGCACAGGCCTCCAATCCGGCGGTGCTTCGCTGGAGCCAAGCGCGGTTGCCCAGCTCACGCACAGGGGGCAGCCTGGTGCTCTCGAACCGGTTATGGAAGCCCTCTACGGTGCCTCCGGCGGCCTGGCCCGGAATCTGGTCTCCGCCGCCTTGGGCACCCGCTACGTGCGTGTGCAGGCCGAACTGCTGCCCGGCGTCGACCATGCCCTGGATAACGCAAGTGAAGAGAACATCAGCGGCTTGCTCGCCACGGCGGAAGCATTGGTCTCCGCCGACGCGGTGCGCATGCAGGACGTGGCGGCAAAATTGATGGGTTGACGTTGACGCAGCGTCAACCCGTAGCGTGGAAGCATGAGCCAGCAACCAGGACCCGGACGCCGCGAATGGTCAGTCCAGGAGGTCGCGCGGCTCGCCGGGACCACCAGCCGGACGCTGCGGCACTATGACGCCATTGGGTTGCTGCCGCCGTCCCGGATTGGCAGCAACGGCTACCGGTACTACGACCAGCAGGCCCTCGTCCGCCTACAGCGCATTCTGCTGCTGCGCGGGCTGGGGCTCGGGCTGGACGGGATTTCCGATGTCCTGGAGCGGCAGGTTGACACAACTGCGGCGCTGCGGACGCATCTGGGCTGGCTCAGGAAGGACAAGGACCGGCTGGGCCGGCAGATCGCTTCGGTTCAGCGGACCATTACAGCTTTGGAAGAAGGGAAAGACATCATGGCCGAAAAAGCATTCGACGGTTTTGACCACACGGAGTACAAGGAGGAAGTAGAGCAAAAGTGGGGCAAGGAGGCATATGCCCGCTCGGACGAGTGGTGGCGGAACATGGACGACGGCGAACGCGCCCAGTGGCGGACCGAGACCGAAGCGCTGGGGAAGGCTTGGGCCGAAGCGGCCTCGCTGGGCTCGGATCCCACCGGCCCTGCCGCGCAGGGACTCGCGGTCCGTCACATTGACTGGCTGAGGAGCGTGCCCGGCGCACCCACTGAACCGGACACCCTGGCCGGCTACGTCCAGGGCCTGGCCGACATGTACGTGGCTGATCCCCGCTTCGCCGCCAACTACGGCGGAGCTGACGGAGCCGCCTTTGTGCGCAAGGCACTGCTGGCCTACGTGGAAGCCGGACTGAAGAGTTAAAATTTCCGGGCACGGCGTTCGGGCAGGGCGGCCTCCGCATCGCTAGTATCCATGCATGAGACTGACTGACCCGGCGCCCGGGCCCGAGGATCGTATTGCTCCCGCGAGCGGATCCCGATGCCCAGCCCTCGACCTGGGTGTGCCCGCTGCGTCGGAGCCCTGGCGGGATCCTGATGCGTACTGGCCGGCACTGAGCGCCGCTGTCGCCGGGCTTGACGCGCCCGTAGCCGTGTTGGGCCTTGAGGCCCTGCGGCACAACGCCCAGGACCTCCTCCGGCGGGCCGGCGGAATCCCGCTGCGCGTAGCCAGCAAGTCCATCCGGGTCCGGGCCGTTTTGGACGCCCTGCTTGCGCTGCCGGGTTTCAGCGGCATTTTCGCCTTCACCCTGCCAGAGGCCCTGTGGCTGGCTGAAAGCTGCGCCGACGTCGTCGTGGGCTATCCCTCCGCGGACCGGAATGCCTTGGAACTCCTGCTCGCTGATGAGCGGCTGGCTTCCCGGATCACGCTGATGGTCGACGACGAGTCGCAGCTGGACCTGATCGATTCCGTGCTGCCCCCTGGCCGGCGGCCCGTGGTGCGGGTCTGCCTGGATGGCGATGCCTCCTGGCAGGCACCGGTGCTTGGTTTTATCGGTACCCGCCGCTCTCCCCTGCATACACCGGAACAGGCGCAGGCACTGGCCCGCCGCATCGTCTCGCGGCCGGGGTTCTCCCTGGTGGGTCTGATGATGTACGAGGGGCAGGTCGCCGGGGTTGGTGACGCAGTTCCCGGCGCCCTCCCCAAGAACGCGCTGATGCGCTGGATCCAGCGCCGGTCCATGGCTGAACTGGCCGAACGCCGCGGGGCCATTGCCCGCGGGCTGCGGCAGCTGGCGGATCTGGAGTTCGTCAACGGCGGCGGCACGGGATCGGTTGAGGCAACCGGACGGGACAGCTCGGTCACGGAGATCACCGTGGGTTCCGGATTATTCGCCGGGCACCTGTTCGATACCTACCGCGCCTTCTCCCCCGCACCCGCGGCCGCCGTCGCGCTGGATGTGGTGCGCCGGCCCAACCCGGACACCGCCACCGTGCTGGGCGGGGGCTGGATCGCCTCCGGTCCCCCGGCTGCCAGCCGGGTACCTCAAGTTGCCTGGCCGCCGGGGCTGAAGCTGCTGCCGCGTGAGGGGGCCGGGGAGGTGCAGACGCCGCTCACCGGGACCGCTGCAGCGCGCCTGAGCGTCGGAGACCGGGTCTGGCTGCGGCATGCCAAGAGCGGCGAACTCTCCGAACGGGTCAACGAATTCCAGGTGGTACAGGACGGTGCCGTGGTAGCCGTGCTGCCCACGTACCGTGGTGAGGGAAAGGCATTCCTGTGAACGGCCGAAACGGAAGATCGCGCATAATCGCCCCTGCTGGACGCACCGAATGGCAGAACTGGGGCCGTACGGTCCGGATAAGGCCGGAACGCATCGAGGCTCCCGGCTCCATTCCAGAGCTGCAGCGGGCGGTGGCCTCAGCGGCAGCCAGCGGGCAGCGGGTCAAGGCCGTTGGAGCCGGCCACAGTTTCACCGGCATAGCCGAAGCGCCCGGGCTCCTGCTGGAGTTGGGCCGGTTGCAGGGGCTGCTTGGTGTGGATGCCGAGCGCGGTCAGGTACGGCTGCTGGCCGGAACCCGCCTGCACCAGATCCCGGAACTGCTCGCACCTCACGGCCTGGCGATGCCGAACCTCGGCGATATTGACCGGCAGTCCATCGCCGGTGCCATCTCGACTGGCACCCACGGCACCGGTGCCGCGTTCGGGGGCCTGTCCACCCAGGTGGTGGGGCTGACCCTGGTACAGCCCGACGGCGGCCTGCTCACTCTGGACGCCGGCGATCCCCTGCTGCCGGCGGTGGCTCTAAGCCTGGGCGCCCTGGGCGTCATAGCGGAGGTAACCCTGCAGTGCGTCCCGGCTTTCGTGCTCCGTGCCGAAGAACGCTCGGAACCACTGGCGGATGTCCTCGAAGCGCTGACGGAGCGGGTCAAGGGCACCGACCACTTTGAGTTCTACTGGTTCCCGCATACCGACCGGGCAGCCACCAAGGCCAATACCCGGCTGCCGGGCACCGCACCGCGCAAACCCCTGCCCGCGCTGGGCCGCTGGGTGGATGAATCCCTGCTCTCCAACACGGTCTTCCGGGCAACCTGCGCGGCAGGCACCCTTGCCCCGGCCACTGTTCCCCCTGTCAACCGGATTGCGGCCCGGCTCCTCGGCGGACGGGAGTACGCCGATTTCTCACCCCACGTGTTTACCCAGCGCCGCACGGTGCGCTTCCGCGAGATGGAATACGCGTTACCCGCGGACCTGCTGCCGTCCGCGTTCGAGGCCCTGCAGCAGCTGATCCAGGAGAGCCGCTGGCGAATTTCCTTCCCCGTCGAAGTGCGCTGGGCCGCCGGTGACGACCGCTGGCTTTCCACCGCCCACGGAAGGGATACCGCCTACATAGCGGTTCACCGGTACTACCGCGAAGATCCTGCCGAGTACTTCGACGCAGTCGAGGAAGTGATGCTGGCCCACGGAGGACGGCCGCACTGGGGCAAGATGCACAGCCTCGACGCCGCCGCCCTGGAGCAGCGTTATCCCCGCTTCGGCGACTTCCAAGCAGTGCGGGACAGGCTCGACCCCGAACGGGTTTTTGCAAATCCTTACCTTGACCGGGTGCTGGGGAAGTGACAACCGGTGCGTGCCGCAGCCGCCTCCGATGGCCTGAAACCACTCCCAAGGAGGGTCCATGGCATTAGCCTCCGCCCCGGACCAGACGGTGTCCCTGTCCCGTAACTGGTGGTGGGGATTTGTCCCCTTCGCGGCGCTGTCCGTTGTCCACGTGGGCGCCCGGCTGGTCGAGGCCGATGCCGTGGCCGGCCCCACCAAGCTTGTGCTGATGCCGCTCCTGGCCGCGGCAGCGGTCTGGGCCCTGCGCGGTCAACGGTGGAAAACACCCGCCGTCCTGCTGCTTGCCGCCCTCTTCTTTTCCTGGATCGGCGATGGTGCCGGCGCTTTCCTGCCGTTCCTGCCCGAATTGCCCGTGATGCTCGCTGCCTTCGGCGTAGCCCATCTGTTCTACATCAGCCTTCTGTGGAAATACGCCGCCCGCGGCCCGTTCCCCCGCTGGGCGCTGGCCTTTCCGCTGTGGTGGCTCCTGATGCTGGTGGTTCTCCTGCCCACCCTGGGCACCCTGACCGTCGCCGTGGCACTCTACGGGATTGTCCTGGGCGGAACGGCGGCGACGGCGGCCCGCTGCACGCCCATAATCGCCGTCGGCGGTGTCCTGTTCCTGGCATCGGACACAGTCCTGGCCCTGCGCATCTTTACCCCGGAGGCGATGCCCGGTTGGACCAGCGCGCTCGTGATGCTGCTCTACTGTGCCGGTCAGGGGCTGATCGTGGCCGGGTTCCTGCGGATGGAACGCCGGGTTTAATAACCGAGCAGTTCCCGCATCCTGCCGGCCCCGAGGACGGAGGCTCCCGCAGTCCGGCTGCGCTCTGCAAGTTCGCGGTCGCTGGTCGCAACCGTTACGGTGCGTCCTGCGGTCACCAGCTGCTGGGTGAGGGCCACGATCGCATCGTCCCCGGATCCTTCCGCACGTTCAACCTGTACCGGTGCGGCCGGGTCCGGCGCGGAACGTGCCTGCCCTTCCAGCACGACGGCGAGCTCCGGATACCAGGTATCTTCCGGAAGCCCGAGCACCGAGGCGGGCATCCCGCTGGCCTGCAGGTCCCCCGCAGCGGCCAGCAGCCGCGCTGCGGCTGAGGCGCGGTCCTTCCACCAGCCGTCCGGGACGGAACCGATGACGTTGGCGGCATCGATGACAACGGTGGGTCGGATCTCCAGCAGGGGCCTAAGCCGCCCCCAGGATTCCGCGAACCCTGGATGCAGCGGCAGGCGCCCGACGTCGTCGGGCGCCACCCAGGCAAGTTCATGGCTTTCTGGATCGCTGATGACGGGTTCGAACGGCACAGTGACATCACCGATGATCGTGGCGTATGACCAGATGCCGAGGTCCAGGACGCTCATCAGGCGGGGCCGGATGGACGTGTCCGGGACGCCGGCTTCCTCCGCCGACTCCCGCAGGGCCGCGGCCAGGGCCGCTTCGTGCTCGTGGCGTGCACCGCCGGGCAGCGCCCAGGTGTCGCCGAAGTGGCTCCAGGTGACGCGGTGCTGAAGCAGGATCCCCCGCTCCGGGTCGTAGGCGAGCAGGCCGGCGGCCCCAAAGCGCCCCCAGTACCGCTCACCGGTATCAGCAACGACCCAGGCGTCCCCGGGATCCCGGGGCCCATGGGGCCGGCGAGGCTCTCCGGGGGCAGGTTGTTCAATACTCACGCGACCACCCTTTCACATCCGCCGGCCCTCAGGTGGGATGACAAAAAAACCTGCCCCGCAGATGCGGGACAGGTTTTGAATTGGTGGAGCTGAGGGGACTCGAACCCCTGACCCCCTGCATGCCATGCAGGTGC